>NZ_JAPCIQ010000043.1:0-33110 GCF_027707405.1 Aeromonas sp. QDB68
GGAGAAGGATTCGAACCTTCGAAGGCAGAGCCGTCAGATTTACAGTCTGATCCCTTTGGCCGCTCGGGAACCCCTCCCCAAGTGCGAGGCCGCATACTACCAGATCCGGCAAGGTTGTGAACCCCTTGGCCGCATTCTGACGACAAAAAAGTGTCAAGTGGTCATTTTTTGATATGTTTCGCTCAAAATTCACACTTTTCAATGACTTTTATGTCGCTGCCGAAACGGCGAGGGGGCGTAGGGGGGCTGGCTGCCAGGAGCCACGGGGCTCCTGGCGGATCATGGGGAGCTGGCGCTCGCTCAGGCGTCGGCGGGGCGGGCCTGCTGGCAACCCTGCACCGCATGGGCGATGAGTTCGAGGGCGCTCTGCTCGCAGGGGGGCAGCACCTCGTCGCAACTCGCGATCGGGGTGACGCGGTCTCCCCACTTGATGAGGGCGGCGCCCCAGGTCAGCCCGGCCCCGAAGGCGGCGGTCAGCAGGTAGCTGTTCGGCTTGACCCGACCCTGCTCCAGCGCCTCGCACAGGGCGATGGGCACGGTGGCGGCGGAGGTGTTGCCGTACTGCTCTATGTTGACCATCACCTTCTCCATGGGGGCGTTCATCCGCTTGGCCAGGGTCTCGATGATGCGCACGTTCGCCTGGTGCGGCACGATGAGGTCGATCTGCTCGGGGGCGATGCCGGCCTGGGCCAGTACGGTGCCGGTGGCTTCGCCCATGCCGCGTACGGCGCGCTTGAAGATCTCCTGCCCCTCGAAGTTGAAGGTGAAGAGGCCGTCAATGTCGGCGAAACGCACCCGATCCGTACCGAAGTTCGGCACGTGCAGTATCTCCCGCGCTTCGCTGTCACAACCGAGCTTGCTGGCAATCAGGCCGCTCTCCTGCTCGCTCGCCTCGATGATGACGGCGCCAGCGCCATCCCCGAACAGCACGGCGGTGTCGCGCTTGGCCCAGTCCAGCAACTGGGTCAGTCGCTCGGCACCGATCACCAGCACCCTTTGCATCATGCCGGTTTGCACCAGGGAGGTGGCGACCGAGAGGGCATAGACGAAGCCGGTGCAGGCGGCGTTGAGATCGAACACCGCCGCCTTGTGGGCGCCGAGGGCCTGCTGCACGGCGGAGGCGCCATTGGGGACCAGCGTGCCCGGGGTGGCGGTCGCCAGGATGATGCCATCGAGGGTGGCGGCGTCCAGACCTGCGCACGCCAGGGCGCGACGGGCGGCCAGGGTGGCGAGCGCCTGGGTGCTGACATGGGAGACCCGGCGGGCCTTGATGCCGGTGCGCGGGTAGATCCACTCGTCCGAGGTATCCATGATGGTGCCGAGGTCATCGTTGGTCAGCGAGGCGGGGGGCAGGCATTTTCCCCACCCGGTGATAGTGGCGTATGTCATCTTGTCGTCGCTTGTCGTGATGGCCGCTCTGGGGCGGAAAGTAGCGAAATTATGCCGCACGGGGCGTTCACTGTCATCCTGCGGTCCCCCCAGTGTAAGGGGAGTGGCGGGAGCAAGACCGTGATTTTGCTTAAATTTTCGCTTCTCCTTGCCGTAAGATGAAGGCCCGATCCCGGCGACCCCTTCCCGAGGTGACTCCTGTGCACAAAGCGAATCTCAATCTCTTGCCCACCCTCAAGGTGCTGCTGGAGACCCGCAACATCAGCCGGGCGGCGGAGCTGCTGAACCTGAGCCAGCCCTCCATCAGCAAGCAGCTCGGCCAGCTTCGCAGCGAGTTTGGCGACGAGCTGCTGGTGCGGGAAGGGCAGCGCTGGCTGCTGACCCCGCGGGCCGAGGCCCTGGCGGCCCAGCTTGCCGATTCCCTCGGGGCCCTGGAGCGGCTCTACGAGGCGCCGGAATTTGCCCCCGAGCGCTGCGAGCGGGTGTTTCGGCTCGCCTCCTCCGACTACGTGGCCCAGCACATCCTGCCGGACATCTGTGCGGCCCTGGCGAGGGCCGCCCCCCGGGCGGCGCTGGAGTACAGCCTGTGGGACAAGCGCCAGTTGCCCCAGCTCTGGCAATCGGAGCTGGACATGGTCTCCACCATCACGGAGCTGGTGCCGGACCAGATCCGCGGCCTGCATCAGGGGGAGGACAGGCTGGTGGTGCTGATGGGGCGCCATCACCCGCTCTCTGGCATGGCGCTCAGCCTGGAGGATTACCTCGCCTGGCCCCACCTGCAGGTGAGCGGGGGCGGTGACAAGGACAGCCCGGTGGAGCAGGTGCTGGCCCCCCGCGGGCTCTCCCGCCGCTGGTTTGCCCGGGTGCCCTTCTTCCAGGCAGCGGTGGAGGTGCTGCTGCGCACAGACTGTCTGATGACCACCCCGGCCCATATCGCCTGGCAGCTCTCCCGGGAACATGCCCTGAGTTTTTGCGATCTCCCCTTCGCCACCCGGGTCCAGCAGTATCATCTGCTGTGGCACCAGCGCCACCACCTGGATCCGGCTCACCGCTGGTTCCGCGAGCTGGCCTATCCCTTCCTGCGGGATCACCTGCAATTCACCCTGGGGGAGAGTCGCAAGCAGTTGGCAGGAGGGTCGCAGGCGGGCCACTGATGGCAGCGGGTTGTGCCACTCTATAGCCACTGGCTATGGGCTCTATTCATAACTTTCACTTCTGGCATAGCAAGCCACCCCCTACCCTGATCCCGGGTGACAACAATCGACACGAAGGAAGAGAAGGTATGGAGCTGACGAGTTGGCTGGCGCTGGCCGCCATTTGCGTGATGGGGGCCATCAGCCCGGGGCCGAGCCTGGCACTGATCATCCGCAATACGGTGCAGGGAGGGCAGGGCCACGGGGTTGCCACGGCGCTGGGACACGGCCTGGGAGTCGGCATCTATGCGCTGATCACGGCCCTCGGCCTCGCCATCCTGATCACCCAGACCCCGCTGCTGTTCGATCTCATCCGCTACGGCGGCGCGGCGTTCCTCGCCTGGCTCGGGATCAAGGCGTTGCTGGCCAGGCCCGCAGGGGGTGAGGCAGGCAAGGAGGAGGGGCACCCGCCACGGGGACGTCAAGGGGCGTTCGAGGGCTTTATGGTGGCCTTCTTGAACCCCCAGCTCGCCATCTTCTTTATCGCCCTGTTCAGCCAGTTCGTGCACGCCGACACCGGCTGGCGTGAGGGGGGCATCATGATGCTGACCGCAGGCGGCATCGATGCGCTCTGGTATGTGCTGGTGGCCCTGGTGCTCTCTCGCGGGCCCGTACTCGCCTGGCTCAAGGCCAAATCCACCGTGATCGACAAGGTGAGCGGCCTGGTGCTGCTGGGGCTGGCCCTCAAGGTCGTGATCTAGCTCCGCGTCGGGTGCCAGCGTAGTCGGCACACTCTCAGGGCCGGGGGATGAGGGCCCGCCAGATGTCCTTGTTCCGGGTCAATCCTGCATTCTGCGGTGATCTTAAGCGGGATCAAGGCGGGGGGCGGGGAGTCTGGCTAGAGTGGCGGCCATTTGCAGCCCTTCGAACCGGACGTTATGCGCGATCAGAACCATCACAACCGCCTGGAGTTGCTGGCCCCGGCCAAGAACCTTGCCTATGGCATCGAGGCCATCAACCACGGCGCCGACGCCGTCTACATGGGCGGCCCCGCCTTCGGTGCCCGCAGCGCAGCAGGCAACAGCCTCGAGGACATCGAGGCGCTGGCGCGCCATGCCCACCGCTTCGGCGCCCAGGTCTTCGTCGCCTTCAATACCCTGCTGCACGACCACGAGCTGGAGCAGGCCCGGCGCCTGACCCATCAGATCTACGAGGCGGGCGCCGATGCGCTGATCGTGCAGGACATGGGGCTGCTGGCGCTCGATTTACCCCCCATCGCGCTGCACGCCAGCACCCAGACCGACAACCGCACCCCGGAAAAGGTGACGTTTCTGCAGGACGTGGGCTTCTCCCAGGTGGTGCTGGCCCGCGAGCTCTCCCTTGCGCAGATCCGCGAGATAAGCGCCGCCACGAGCGTGCAGCTGGAGTTCTTCATCCACGGTGCCCTGTGCGTCTCCTACAGCGGCCAGTGCAACATCAGCCACGCCCGCACCGGGCGCAGCGCGAACCGCGGCGAGTGCGCCCAGCTCTGTCGACTGCCCTGTTCCCTGCAAACGCCGGCGGGGGAGGTGCTGGTGGAAAACAGCCACCTGCTCTCCTTGAAAGACATGGATCAGACCGACAACCTGGAGGCGCTGATCGCCGCAGGGATCCGCTCCTTCAAGATTGAAGGGCGCCTCAAGGGGCTCGACTACGTCAAGAACGTCACCGCCTGGTATCGCCAGAAGCTGGACACCATCCTGGAGCGCCGCCCCGATCTGGTGGCCGCTTCCGCCGGTCGTTGCAGCTACACCTTTACGCCGGATCCCAAGAAGAGTTTCAACCGGGGCAGCACCGACTACTTCCTCCATGGCCGACAGCCAGGCATCGACTCGCCGCGCAGCCCGAAATACGTCGGGGAGCCGCTCGGGCGCGTCACCAGCGTGACCCGCGATGGCATCGAGATCGACGGCCAGGCCGTTGCCCTCAACAACGGCGATGGCCTCGGCTTCTTCAAGCCGGGGGGCGAGCTGGTGGGCATGCGCCTCAATAAAGTGGAAGAGAAGGCACAGAGCAAGCGGTTACTCCTGTCGGAACCCATGCCCGGTCTCAAGGTGGGCACCGAGATCTTTCGCAACCACGATCAGGCCTTCAGCAAGCAGCTCGAAAAGGGGAGCGCGGATCGCCGCATCCGGGTCGATATGCGGCTATCGGAGTGCGACGAGGGACTGCGGCTCGAACTTGTGGACGAGCAGGGCATTGGCGCCGCCGTCATGCTCCCCTGCGACCAGCAGCTGGCCGACAACCCGGAACGGGCGCTGCAGCAGGCCAGGGATCAGCTCGGCAAACTCGGCAACACCCTGTTTGTGGCTCGCCAGATTGAGTTGGCAATAACGAGGCCGCTGTTTATTGCGGCTTCACAGCTTAACGGCTTGCGCCGGGACGGCATTGCCGCCCTGGAGGCGGCCCGTCTGGCTGCCTACCGGCGACCCGAGCGGCGCATTCCCCTGCGAGGCGCCGTTTATCCCCAACATCGGCTCTCCTACCTCGGCAACGTGCTGAACAGCGCGGCGGAGCAGTTCTTTCGCGAACACGGGGTGGGGAGCATCGCCCCCGCGTATGAGGCGAACAAGGAGGAGCGGGAAGTGGTGCTGATGACAACGAAGCACTGCATCCGCTACAGCCAGCAGCTCTGCCCCAAGGAGGTGCCCGGTCTCAAGGCCGAGCCCCTGGAGCTCAAGATGGGCAAGGAGAGTTTCCGCCTGCGTTTTGACTGCCATCGCTGCGAGATGCAGGTGATGGGAAGTTTGAAGAGGGGATGATTGCCCGTGTGGGCATGGGGCTGGAGCGGATTTGATGGCAGTATGGGGCGCGGCCTTGTCACGGATATCCCGTGGTGAGGCACCTTCCCCCAGCCTTCTTCTGACAAAGGATCCGTCATGAACATCAATGCACTGCCGTTTTGCACCACGAACTGGGCCGAGGTCCCGCCGACCGAACACAAGGGAGAGCGCGGCGTCGCCCGCTGGCACACCCGGCAGTTCGGGGATTTGCGGGTGCGAATGGTGGAGTACTCCCCCGGGTATCTGGCGGATCACTGGTGCAGCAAGGGCCATGTGCTGCTCTGCCTCGAAGGGGAGCTGCACACCGAGTTGCAGGATGGCCGCGTCTTCACCCTGACGCCGGGCATGAGCTACCAGGTGGCGGACAACGCCGAACCCCATCGCTCCTATACCGAACTGGGCGCTCGCCTCTTTATCGTCGACTGAGCAGCCCTCTTTCCCGCTTCCCCTTGTGCATCAGGATCTTGCCATGCTTGAACTCAGACCCAACTGCGAGTGCTGTGACCGGGATCTGCCCGCCGACACGGCGACGGCCTACATCTGCTCCTTCGAGTGCACCTTCTGCGCCGAGTGCAACGATCAGTATCTGCACCTGACCTGCCCCAACTGTGGCGGCGAGCTGGTCAGGCGCCCGCGCCGCCCGGCGGCCAAGCTGGTGAACAACCCCGCCTCCCTCCAGCGCGTCTTCAATCCGGCTCTGAAAGCGGCGCTGGGCAAGGGGGGCTAGGGCCCTCCCTTCATGGGAAGGGCTGGCAACTGGCTCGCCCCTGTGGCTCTTGACCTTCTCCCGGCGGCAGCCCCTATCAAGGGGGCTCACACCAAAGGAGCAAAAGATGACGGAGCGATTCGAAGGAGAAGGGGCGAAGGCCTATGACAGCCGCATCCCCCTGCTGGTGCCAGGCTACGAGCTGCTGCATCAGCTTTGTGCCTCCCGGCTGATGGCCGCGCTGGGCCAGCAGGCCCGTGTGCTGCTGGTGGGGGTGGGCACGGGCAGCGAGTTGCTGCTGCTTGGCCGTCTCTGCCCCCGCTGGACCTTTGTGGCCCAGGATGTCTCGGCGGACATGCTGGCCCATGCCAGGATGCGGGCCGAGCAGGCGGGCATGGGGGAGAGGGTGTGCTGGCACCTGGGCGCATTGCCTGTGGTGGATAAGCCTTGCGATGGTGCACTCTGTCTGCTGGTTCTGCATTTTCTGGCGCAAGATGCCAAAGCCGCGCTATTGGGTGATATTTATCGCCAGCTCAATCCTGGTGCTCCCCTGCTGCTGGCGGATCTGATGGCGCCCACGGACCCGCTCGAGCGAAAGGCGATGGGGTTGCAAGCGGCCCTCGCCGGTTTGCCGCTTCCTGCCTGCGAGCAGATGGTGCGCCGCCTCGGAGAGGACTTCACCTCCCTGGACGAGGGACAGACCCGCCGCCTCTTGCAAGGGGCCGGTTTCGCGGCGGCGCACCGCTTCTTTCAGGTGCTGGGGTTTCACGGCTGGCTGGCGCAGCGGCAGTGAGCCCTGGCCGGGTGGCGCCGGATCAACGAGAGGCCCTCTCCAGCGTCAGCAGTGCCTGCTTGATGGGCAGGCCTCCCGCATAGCCGGTGAGGCTGCCATTCTGGCCGATCACCCGGTGGCAGGGGATGATGATGGAGAGCGGATTGCGACCGTTCGCGGCACCCACCGCCCGCACCGCGTTTGGCTTGCCGATGGCGCGGGCGATGTCGCCGTAGCTGCGGGTCTCCCCGTAGGGGATGTCGCACAGCGCCTGCCACACCGCTTGTTGAAACGCCGTGCCCCTGGGGGCGAGCGGCAGGGTGAAGCGCTGCAACCTGCCCGCGAAGTAGCCCTGAAACTCGGCGAGGAAGGGGGCGAGCGCCTCGCCGTCCTGCTGCCAGTCCTGCATGTCGGGCAGCGGCCGCAGTCCGGCCAGGAAGTCCACATGGACCAGACCGCGTTCGTCGATGGCGACCAGCAGTTCGCCCTGGTCGGTGGGCATCATGTCATAGCGGATCATGGGGTCTTCTCCTCGTCTTGTGCCTGTGTTGGCCGGGTGAGCAGCGCCGGTTGTTCACTCATGGCGTGCCACAGCCAGCTCGCGGCGTAGGCGCGCCACGGCTGCCAGGGGGCGCTGCGCGCTGTCACCTCTTTCACCGGCAGCTTGTCACCGCCCCCCAGCGCCTTTTGCAGCACGAGATCCGAGGCGGGGAAGGCATCCGTGTCGAGCCCGCAGCGCAGCCGCCAGTAAGCGACAGTCCAGGGGCCTATGCCCGGCAGCGCGAGCAGTTGCTCGTCGCTCGCGCTGCCCAGGGTGAGCGCGCCGCTTGCGAGCGCCGCGGCCAGCCCCTGCAGCGTGCGGATGCGGCTGCCCGGCATGCCGATGCCGTCGAGATCCAGCTCGCACAGCTGGGTCGGGGTGGGCAGCTGCGCGGTGCCGAACTGCGCCAGGGTGCGCGCCACCAGGCGCCCCATGATGGTGATGGCACCCTTGACCGACACCTGCTGGCCGACGATGGCGCGCAGCATCACCTCGTATTCATCCCACCCCCCCGGCAGCCGCACCCCGGGCCATCGTCCCTGGATGCCGGCGAGCAGCGGATCTTGCCCCAGGTGTTCGCCGATGCGGCCCATGTCGGCGTCGAGATCCCACATGCGGCGCACGCGGTACAGGATGTCCGGCAGCGCACCCGGCGGCAGATCCCGCACCGTGAGTCTGAGCCTTTCCCCCTCGACGGGCTCGATGCGGATGATCCCCTCCTGCTCGCCGACCCGGTGACGGCGTTCGTAACCGTGCTCATCCACCCGCTCCAGCCCCGGAATGGCGCGCAACCGGTAGAACGCGAGCATGGCCTGGACGTCGAACGGCGGGCGATACAGCAGGTGCAGTTGCAGGCTAGATTGCGGTGTCTCCTGCGGCGCGCCCCCTTCCTGCTTGCGCAGGGCGCCCGGTGTCATCCCATACGCCTGCAGCCAGGCGTCGTTGAAGCGACGAATGCTCGCAAAGCCTGCGGCAAACGCCACGTCCGTGATGGGCAGGCGCGTCTCCGTCAGCAGCCGTTTCGCAAGCAGCAGGCGGCGCGTCTGTTCCACCTGTTTCGGCGAGGCACCGAGGTGTTGCTCGAACTGGCGCCTCAGGGTGCGCTCCGTGATCCCGGCCTGCGCCGCGAGCTCGCCCAGGCTGTGCTCCGCCAGCTCGCCGCGCTCGATGCGCACCAGCACCTGGGCGATGAGCGGTGGCAGATCGCCGCTCTGGGCCGGTGCGAGCTCGGGGCGACAGCGCAGGCAGGGGCGCAGCCCGTGCTGCTCTGCCGCCGCCGCGAAGCGAAAATAGCGCACATTGTGCTCATGCGGTGCCCGCGCCGGACACACGGGGCGGCAATAGATGCCGGTGGAGAGCACCCCGGTGAAGAAGCGGCCATCGAAACGCGCGTCTCGCGCGAGGCGTGCGGCGTGGCACTGCTCCCGGGTGAGACCCGGGATGATCTCGTCCCGTTGGGATGAATGCGGGGGCGCTGTGGTCATGGCATGGCTCGGGTTGCTGTGGGCATGCCCCAGAGACTAAGCGGGGGCGAGAGGGGTGACTAGCCAAAAACGGACAGGAATAGCAAAAATAGTGCGATCCGAGGAATCCCAGTCCTCCCTTTGTAAGGTTAGGGGGGCAGGACCCCACCCTAACCCTCCCCTTCGTAAGGGGAGGGGACAAACAGCTCCCCTCTGTGAACGGGGGCGGGGTTAGCTCCTCCCCCTTGTGAAGGGGGAGGCTGGGAGGGGGTTCAACCTCGCTTATTTCAGATAGCGCTGTTCGAGGTGTTTGCGCAGCCACTGGGGATTGAGCGCCTCACCGGTCGCGCGGCGAATGAGCTCGTCCGTGCCGTGCAGGCTGCCCTGGGACCAGATATGGCGACCGAGCCAGCCAAAGATCTCCGGCAGGCGGCCGGACTCTACGAGCGTGCCCATGTCGCCGAGCTCACGCTCGAGTGCGAAGCGCAGCTGCGCCGCGTACATGGCGCCGAGCGTGTAGCTCGGGAAGTAGCCAAACGAGCCGTCCGTCCAGTGGATGTCCTGCATGCAGCCGTTCTGGTAATTGCCCTTCGTGGACAAGCCGAGCCACTGCTGCATCTTCGCGTCCCACAGCTCGGGGATGTCCGCGACCTCGATGCGCCCTTCCATCAGGTCCCGCTCCAGCTCGTAGCGCAGGATGACGTGGGCCGGGTAGGTGACCTCGTCCGCATCGACGCGGATAAAGCCGGGCTCGACCCTGTTGTACAGCTTCTCGAGGTTCGCGGGTGCGAGCGCATCCTCTGCCCCGAAGTGCGCGCGAATGCGCGGCGCAATCAGCGTGAGGAACGCGGGGTGATGGCCGAGTTGCATCTCGCAGAACAGGCTCTGGCTCTCGTGAATGCCCATGGAGCGCGCCTCGGCCACCGGCTGGCCGAGCAGTGCGCGCGGCAGGCCCTGCTCGTAGCGTGCGTGGCCCGTCTCGTGGACGATGCCCATCAGGCTGGAGACGAACTCCTGCTCGTTGTAGCGCGTGGTGATGCGCACGTCCGTCGGCACGCCGCCGCAGAACGGGTGGCTGCTCACGTCGAGCCTGCCGTGAGCAAAATCAAAGCCGAGCAGTCCCATCACCTCCTGGCCGAGCGCCTGCTGTGTCGCAACCGGGAACGGGCCTTGCGGGGTGAGGAGGGTGTCGCTCTTCTGCCGCTCGCTCACGGTCTGGATGAGGCCGGGCAGCCAGCTCGTCAGATCGCCGAAGATCTGATCCAGCCTCGCGCTCGTCATGCCGGGCTCGTACAGCGCCAGCATGGCGTCATAGGGGCGCACCCCGAGCGCGTCGGCGCGCAGGCGAGCCACCTCCCGCGACAGGCGCACCACCTCCTCGAGGTTCGGGGCAAAACCTGCCCAGTCGTTCTCCTTGCGCTGGCGACGCCAGGCGTGCTCGCATTTGCTGCCGGCGAGGGAAAGCGCCTCCACCAGCGCCCCCGGCAGCAGGCTTGCATCCTGCCACTGGCGCTTGATCTCCCGCAGGTTCGCACGCTGGTGCTCGTCCAGCGGTTCACTCTCTGCCTTGGCAATCCACTCCCCAAGCTCGGGGGCGGTGCGCTTGCCGTGGATCAGCACGCCGAGCTCCGCCATTGCTTCGGCGCGGGCCTCGTTGCCCCCCTCCGGCATCATGGCGGCCTGATCCCAGCCGCAGATGGCGGAGAGGTGGGAGAGGCGGTGCAGTTGTTGCTGATGTTGTTCGAGTTTCTGGTATGACATGGGATTGTCCTTGTTATCGTCCCTGATGGTATGCACCCCGTACCTGGCATGATCGGGGCCGCCCGATGCTAGCACTGCCATCCATCCTGGTGCCACCCTCAGGCAGTCAGCCGAGGCGCTTCTGGTGCCGTTCGCGGTTTTCCGCCTTCTTGCGCTCGCTCTTGCGCAGCAATACGTAGAGCGCACCGCTGCCGCCGTGGCGGCGCTCGGCGCTGTGCATGGCCATCACCGAAGGCAACTGTGGCAGCCAGGCGCTGACATGGCTCTTGAGCAGGGCACGCGGGGTGCTGCGCTCCCCCTTGCCGTGCAGGATCAGCAGGCAGCGGATATCCCGCACTTCGCATTCGGCAATGAACTGCACCAGGGCGATACGGGCCTCGTTGAGCGTCTTGTGGTGCAGGTCGAGGGAGCCTTGCAGCTCGTACTTGCCAAGGCGCAGCTTCTTGTAGACCCCCTCCTGCACGCCGTCACGCTTGAAGCCGACGATGGCGTGGGGGTCCAGCATCTCGACTGCTTCCGTGCCAAGGTGATCCAGGGTGAGTTGTTCGGCGGTGGCGGCTTCCCGGCGCGCGAGTTGCGCCTCGGTGGGCTGGCTGTTGCCCGCAACGGGGGCGATATGGTCGCTGCGAAGGGGCCGCACGTCGGCCACTTCCTGCAGGAACAGTGAGAGTTCGTCGTTATGAGACACGGCAGGCTCCCCGCATGAAAATGAGGGAGCCAGTATAGCGGGCCTTGGTGGGCCTTAGAATGGCAACGCTCGCGGGCCCCGGCCCTGCCGGGGAGGGCGGTCTGAGCGAGCCTGGTTATTGCCCCTCTTTGGGCGGCTCTGCGTGCATCACCTTGTAGATGAAATAGACCGCATAGGCGCTGATGAGCAGGAAGGTGCCGAAAATCACCAGCATGGACATCAGCCCCACGCTGTTGCCGAACATCAGGTTCATCCAGAATTCCATCTCGTTCACTCCTGTCACTGGGCGGTGACAGGCATGATAGATACCTCTTCAGGAGGGAGGGGATGATCTCGATCAACTCCCTCTCTGGTTATTTAATCGGCAGCAAATTCTGTGAGCCGACGCGCATCCGGCGCGTCAGGTCGCCGGACTGGACGCTATTTTGCTTTCTCCAGGGTCGGTTCGGTGAGGGGCGTGATGCGCCAGCCCTGCTGCTCCAGCAGGGCGAGCAGCCCGTGCTCGCCGTAAAGATGCAGGGCCCCTACCACGATAAAGCTCTCGTTCGGCAGGCTGGGCCACTTCTTGACCCAGTTGCGGTTGCGCTCTGCCAGCAGGGTCTGTTCCAGCCAGGCTTGCAGCTTGGGCGGCGCCATCTCCTCCCTGAGCAGATTGATGAGGGTGGCCTCGTCCCCGTTCTGCCAGGCGGTCATCACGGCGTCGAACCCCTGCTGGATGTCGGGCAGCTCGTCCAGGGTACTCTCCAGCATCAAGGTCTGGTTGTCGCCGACGCTCGCGAGATAGCCGAGCTGCTCCAGCAGGGTCTCCAGCCCGACGATGGGCTTGCCGCCGTCGTTCGCCCGCTTGGCGAAGTGCTGGTCGACACCGTATTCACCGCGATAGCCGGTGCGCTCCAGGGCCGCCTGGGTCAGGGTAATGGCCGCAAACCAGGGACGCAGCGGGGCCAGCATGCTCTCGTTCAGACCGTTCTGGCCCGCAGCGATGAGGGTGCGACGGTAGAGGTCGATGGGCAGGTGATCCTTGAGGGTCTTGCCGTCGACGAGCCGGGTGATGGCGCCCATCTCCTGCCACTGCTCCTGGCTGATGTGGGTCATGTCCACCTCCATCACCAGGGCGCGGCTCTGCTGCCAGGCGCGCTCCACCGGGTCCGGCAGGGGATAGAGAGAGGGTTTGCCCGCGTGGATGGACCCCAGCAGCCAGTGCTGTTCGTTGCCCTTGTTGATGCGGTAGAAGGCCGGATCGGCCATGGCATGGAGCGGCAGCAGCAGGCAGAGCAGGAAGGAGAGCAGCGTGGGATGGAATCTCATGAGGCACCTTATGTGAGCGGGATGAGTGCTCTATGATAAGTCCTCATTTGTCACAGCCAAGAGGTTTCCCATGCCCCACCTTCGTTTTCGGGCAGTTTCTGTCGACACCCTGCAGCGGATAAGCGCCCCCCTGATGGCGGACCTCTGCGCCCTGACCGGTGGCAAGCCGGAGTTCGTCACCCTGGAGTGCGTGCCGAGCCAGTGGGTACGAGATGGCCAGCCCGAAGCCGGTTTTCCCTTCGTGGAGCTGGTCTGGTTCGAGCGACCGCAGGAGATGCAGGATGCCGCCGCCGCCCTCATCACCCGCCACCTGAAAGGGGTGCTGGGGGAGCAGACCTATGTGGTGGTGCAGGTGCTGCCCATCGTCAAGAGTCACTACTACAGCAACGGCCAGCACTATTGAGCGGGCATCGTTGCTGAGACCGGTGCATGTCAAGAGGAGGGCCGCCGAGGGCCCCTTTTATCAGGCGGATTTGATCAGCAGCTTGTCAAGCCAGCGGCTTGGCAGCAGGCGGCGCAGCACGGTAAACAATTTGGTCGGGAAGGTGACCGGGTAGCGGTGCCTGGGACGCTTGCTCGTGAGCGCATGCAGTAACGGCGGGATGCAGGCCTCGCTTGGCAGGGTAAAGCCCCGGGCACCCCCTTCACGCTCCAGCCTGGCCAGTGTCTGGGCATAGGCGTCCTGGTGGCGGCTGGTAGCGGGGTCTATGTGGCGCAGGAAGGCCTCCCGGGCATTGGCGCGAAACCGGGTGTCGATGGGGCCGGGTTCGATCAGGCTGATGTGCACGCCGCTGCCCGCGAGTTCCAGGCGCAGGGTGTCGGTATAGCCTTCCAGCGCGAACTTGCTGGCGTTGTAGGCGCCACGATACTTCATGGCCACCAGGCCAAGCACCGAGCTGTTCTGTACGATGCGCCCCTCGCCTGCCGCCAGCATGGGGGGCAATATCTGGCGAATGAGGTGATGCCAGCCAAAGAGGTTGGTCTCGAACTGCTCGCGCAGCGCCTGGGTGGGCAGATCTTCCAGCGCACCGGGCTGGCCGTAGGCGCCGTTGTTGAAGAGGCCGTAGAGGCGCCCTTCTGCCAGGGCCAGCGCCTCTGCCGCCCCTCGCTCTATGCTGGCGCTGTCCGCCAGATCCAGTTGGACCGCCAACAGACCCTGCTGCTGTAGCAGGGCCACATCCTCGGCCTTGCGGGCGGAAGCGATGACGGTGAAGCCCCGGGCGCCGAGCGTTCTTGCGGCGGCTAGGCCGATGCCGCTGGAGCAGCCGGTGACGAGCACGAAGGGATGGGGCATGAGCATGGTCCTGATTGACGGCCGGCAGGTGGCCCGAAGCTGGCATGGTAGCGTGGTGCCACCAAAAACAAAACCGGGCCAGAGGCCCGGTTTTCGGTCACGTCAGATGCCTGATTACATGATGGTGAACGGCATGATGATGTGGAACTTGACGTCATGCTCGGAGCTGAACATGTTCGGGTAGTACCAGCTGCCCTTGTCGTCCTGTTCGTTGTTGTAGTCGGTGTAGTGCAGCTTGAACAGGGTGCCCTTCAGCTTGCCGTCCTGCACTGTGTACATGACGTCGAAGTTGGCTGCCCACTCTTTGCCGCCTTCCAGGGACTTGTCGCCGTTGTTGGCATCCCAGCCGTAGGCACCGGAGACACCCACGCCCCAGCCCGGTGCACCCACCAGATCATCCAGGGAACGAGTCACGCCGAAGAACAGGGCCTTCTCGTCGTTGTGGTTCCAGTCGGAGCGGGAATCCCACCAGATTTCGTTCGCGCCCTGGGAGTTGCCGTAGCCGCGGGTCAGACGGGGCAGGTAGTTGCCCAGATCCCCTTCAGCCTTGGTCCACAGGCCTTCCAGACGGAAGCCATAGGGGCCGGCTGCCCAGCTGGCGGTCAGGGCTTGTTGCCAGGCCAGGCCGTCATAGTCGCTGTTCTCGGTGTCGGAACCGTAGAACTGGTAGCTGGTGTTCAGGCCACCCAGTACGTCGAACTTGTGGGCCAGCTTGAAGTGGTAGCTGTCCATGTAGCCTTCGGACTGACCGAAGCCGGCGGTGACGGCAGTGCCGTTCTCGAAGGTGTAGCGAGCGGCCAGACCGTGGATGTAGTCGATCTTGTTCGCATCGGTGAAGGGATCGCTGGCATAGGGGCTGCTCTTGGAGAAGCCGGTGGTGTTCTTGAACCAGGGAGCCTTGTACTCGTCGGCGATGGCATAGGTCAGGTAGAGGCCGCCGAAGGTGCCTTCGATCTGGCCACCACGGTAGGTACCGGGTTGATAGGACCAGTTGACGCCGAGGATGCCGGGGACATAGAGCTGGGTGTAACCACCCTTGGCGGTGACGGCGTCACCGAACTTGAATTTCAGGGCGGCGTTGGAGAGGCTGAAGCCGTTCTCGGGAACACCGTCACCACCTGAACCCCACTTGTCGCCCCAGAAGGAGAACTCGTTCTCTTCGTTGACGCCATTGCTTTCGTCAACGGCTAGGTCGTAGGCACCGAAGCCGCCCACGTCGACGCCGACCACACCCCATGCATAGCCGGAGTTGAAGTTCAGGGCTGCCTGGGTGGTGGCATGGCTCAGGTTGGAGTGGTATTTGCCATCCTGACCCGGACCGGCCTGGACGCGATCACGCTCACGCTGGAAGTAGAACAGGCCACCGGTGAGCTTGCCTTCGTCGATGAAGGCGCTGTAGGACTTGCCGTATTCCGGGCTCATCATGTCTTGAGCGGCGAACGCCATGCCGGGTGCGACCAGTGCCGCGACCACGGCAGCACTCAACGCGGCGCGCTTGAAGATCACTTTTTCCATTTGTTATTGCTCCTGATTTTATGGACTTAGCTTTTTTATCCGGCAGCCGGGTAGGCACCCGCCGCTCGGTATTGGCATTGCAATCAACACCCCTAAGGGCAAAAAAATGGTTCTCTGTCGTGCCCTTGTGCCTGATGCCTTGGCGCATCGGTCGGGGCTATCTGCATCGTTACAGTCGTTATTTTTTGGCTGTCGATCCTTGGCGATCTGACATCACCAAGAGTACGTTCGCGGTGCGAAATATCAATGTAAAGTTCCCGGCAAGTTTCAAAAATATGACCGAGTGCAAATAATCATGATTCTTGGTGTGGGCACTCCCAGGCCACTCATGTCGGCAATGACAGCGCTTTCATGGTGATTTCACCGTTCTCCTGCGCAGATCTTGCCGTCAAGGCAGAACTTTCTTTGTTAACCCGGTGGCAACATATAATTTTGTATCACAAAAAAAGATGGGCCCGGCGGGATGCCCACTGTCGTGAGCGTGAGCCGTTGCCCCGACAGACAGGGGGACCAGGGATGTGAAAGGGGTGAGGGAGCCTGTGACTGAATGGATGAGGCAACCCGTCATCGCCCGTGAGGACATGACGGGAGCATCAAGAGAAGGGTTGCGGCAAGGCCGTACCGCGGGCAGGTAGACAGGGAGCGCGCCCCGGGTCTGGTGCGAGCCAGACCCGGGGGTTATCAGGCCTGGCTCAGGATCCGGGGGATCTGCTGGGCCTGGTGGTGTATGTGCTCCGAGACCTGTACCGAGAGACGACTGCCCTGGCGGGCGTGCTGGCTGATGCGACCGATGAGGGCGGCGAAGCTCGCCAGCCTGTGTTCCTGGCTCTTGGCATTGTCGGCGCCCTGCAGGGCGATGACGGCGGTGCTGCGCGCCATCTCCCGCACCGTCAGGGTGGTCTGGCGCAGCTGCTCCGCCTGCTGGCGCTGCTCGGCGGCCTCTGCGGTGATGCGGGCCAGCACGGTGGCGAGCTGATCCCCCGCCTGGGTGAGGCTGGCAAGGATCTCGGTGATCTGGCCGAGGGAGCGCTGGGTGTCGGCGGAGAGGTGGCGCACCTCGTCGGCTACCACCGCGAAGCCGCGTCCCTGCTCCCCGGCCCTGGCCGCCTCGATGGCGGCGTTGAGGGCCAGCAGGTTGGTCTGCTGGGAGATATGGCCGATGACGTCGACGATGGCGGTCACGTCCTCCACCGAGCGGGTCAGCTGGGCCAGGGCGCCGCTGCTCTCGTCGATGGCGAGCCCGGTCTGGGCGGTAGCCGTCAGCATGCCCCCGACCAGCCGCTCGCTCTGGCTCATGGAGTGTTCATTGTGCTGGGCGTGCTGGGCGATTTCGGCGGCGACCTGGTGCACTTCGCTGGCGAGCTGGTTGAGCTCCTGCATCATGGTGTCACTCTCGTCCACCGCCTGCTCCGTGGTGCGGGTGCTGTGATGGATCTCCTGCACCTGGTTGACCATCCCTTGCAGACTTTGCGACACCGCCGATAGCTGGCCCTCTTTCTGCTGCTGATCCTGTTGCAGGCGCTGTATCAGGCGGTTGTAGCTCGCGACGATGTCCGCCAGCTCGTTGCGCTCGCGCCCCGGGGTCAGCAGCTGGGCCTGACCCGTGGCGTCGAGCTGCAGGAAGGCTGCCCGCAGTTGCAGCAGGGGCCTGACCAGCCAGCGACGCTGCACTAGGGCGAACAGCAGGGCCACCACGACCAGGCAGAGCGCCAGCACGCCGAGCACGGTGGCCAGCTCCCGGTTCATGGTCTGACGGGCGGCGGCGAGTTGTTCACCCAATTGCTCCCCCGCTTGCAGCAGCTGGGTGATGTCCTGCTGCACCATCTGACGAGCGGCCTGCTGCTGTTGCAGCGTCTTGCGGCTGTTTTCCAGCTCCTGGGGATAGCGCTTGAGCAGGGAGGTCAGCTCGGCTTTGGGCTGATCCCCGAGCTCCTTGCGTATCGGCTCTCCCAGGGTGAATTCGTCGGCCGGTGCCTCCTCGAAAAGCTCCATGCTCGGCAGGGCGGCCAGGGCGTCGGCCTGCTTTTGCAGGGCAGCCAGCTCGAATTGCAGCCCTTCGAGACGCTTGGCACTCGCCTGCTCCATGTAGTTCTGGCGCTGGTGGGCGAGGGAGGGGAGGGCGGTCAGGATGTCGGCCGCCCCCTGGCGATACTGCTCGGCAAGGGCCGGATCCCGCCCGGCGGCTGCTCCCTGCTGGCCGTAACGGAGCAAGGTTTTGGCCTGGGTGGTCAACTCGTTCTCGGCATTCTGCAGCAACCACTGGCTGTTGCCGGAGAGCTTGCCCGCCGCCAGATAGTCGCCGTCAATGCGGGTTTTCATCTGCTCAAGCCGAGCGTTTAGCGGCTGGGTCTGGGGATCCTCCAGGCGGGACAACAGGGCCAGCGCCTGCTGGCGCACCCCCTGGGCCTGGGCCAGCAGCAGGGGATCCCCGCTGCCGAGATAGTCGCGAAGCGCCCCCTGCAGCGGACCGCTCAGTTGCTGTTGCAGGCGCTCCTGCAGACGCTGGGCCTGGGCCGAGTGGTTGAATTGTTGCCAGCCATGATAGAGCGCGGTGGCCTGAACACCGGCCACCAGCAGCAAGACGAGGGAAGAGAGGGAGGCAAAATGGGCAATTTTCACATCAGATTCCTGCTTGAATCACGCAATGGGCGCGAGCTTAATCAGGTCTGATGGCGTTTTTATGACAGTGGCCGTGCCAGCTCCCGTTGACTTGGGCTCTTCACCAGCAGGCCGAGCAGGGCGCCGCCCATGATGAGCCCCCCCGCCAGCAGATGGCGCGGGGTGAGCGCCTCGCCGTTGAGCCAGACCAGCAGCAGGGTGCTCAGAAAGGGAGTGAGGTAGGCGAGCGCGCCGATGCGGCGCGGATCCCCGTCCCGCAGCGCCAGATACCAGGTGACGAAGGCCGCCCCCATGGGGCCGAGGGCGAGCCCGGCGATGAGCAGCCAGTCCCCCTGGGGGATCCGGGCGAATGGCAAGGGGCCTTCCAGCATCCATGCCAGCAGCAGGGCCAGGAGCCCTGCGGGCAGGCAGGCGGCGGCCGTGACCACGGCAGGAGCGGGAGGCAGGCGGCGGGAGAGCACGGAATAGGCGCCCCAGACGATGGCGGCGCCGAGGGCCAGCAGGTAGCCGGGCAGATGGGCCTGTTGCAACTGCAGGTGACCATCGACCATCACCAGTACCGATCCCGCGAGACCCAGGGCCCCGGCCAGCAGATGGTGCAGGCTCAGGGGATGACCCGGCAGCAGCAAGGGGGTGAACAGGATGATGCACAGCGGCCAGAGGTAGTTGATGAGGTTTGCCTCCAGCACGGGGGCGTGGCGAAAGCTCATGAACAGCAGCAGGTGATAGAGCAGCAGGGCGGTGATGGTCACCAGCCAGGTGAGGGGGCTGGCGCGCCACTGGCGCCAGAATGGCAGGGTGCCCGCCCCGCAGAACAGCAGCACCAGCCCCACCAGCACCAGCGGCGAGACGCTGGTGATCCGGGAGGTGAGCGCGGCGAGGGAGGCCCACAGTAAGATGGTGAGCAGGGCAAAACCGGTGGACTTGTCCCACCAGGAAGACGCAGGCATCCAACACTCCTTTGCAAGATGAATGAACGAAAAAGAGGGCCAGTCTAGCAGACTGGCCCTCGTCACACAGCGTTGCCGTGACGGTGCGGGTTATGACTCCCGGCTCGGGACGGCCCCTGCCGACGGAGCTAGGGACTGCCCCTTGACGTACCAGACGATGAGGGCCAGCACCAGCAGCGGCAGCACGGGGTCGAACCAGGTGCCGCCGGAGCCGAACAGCAGGTTCAGCAGGGCGACGCCGGTGCCGCCGATGGCCCAGGCGATGGTGGTCGGGATGGACCAGACGATCATCTGCTGCTTGACGTCGGAGATCCCCATCATGCGGTTGACCACCCAGAACAGGCTGTCGTTGAAGTAGCCGAAGAAGAGCGACCCCATGGTGGCGGCCTGGGCGGCCAGCAGCATGTTGACCCCGGGGATCTGCGCCAGGATGGGGGCGGAGATGGAGGCCGCCGTCACCATGGCCACGGTGCCGGATCCCTGGATGAGGCGCACCAGGGTCGCCACGATGAAGGGGATCAGGATGGGGGAGATGGGCAATTGGGCGATCTGCTCGGCCAGTTGCTGACCCGCGCCACTGTCGCGCAGCACGGCCCCCAGCGCCCCGCCGGCACCGGTCACCAGCAGGATGATGCCGGCGGATTGCAGCCCCTCTTCCAGGCGGGCGGCGGTGGCGTGCCTGTCCATGTGCGGGACCAGGGTATAGACCGCCAGCAGCACGCTGATGGCCAGCGCGATGATGGGGGTGCCGATGAAGTTGATGCCCTGCACCAGGGGGTTCGCCATCAGGCCGTCCATGCCCTCCAGGGTGGCCAGGGTGGTGAAGATGGCCTTGACGAAGATGAGCACGATGGGCACCAGGATCGGCAGCAGCGACAGGGTCAGGCTCGGCAGGGTCTTGCCCTCCTTCTCCTTGAGGTACTGCTCATAGGTGGCTTGCAGCTCGTCCGGGGTCTGGGCGGCCTGGGCACCGAACTCGGGGTACTTCTTGTCGAGCCACTGGGCGTAGAAGACGATGCCGAGCACGCAGGGGATGGCCAGGGCCATGCCGGTCAGCAGCATGGCGCCGATGTCCACGCCAAACAGGCCGGCAACCCCCAGCGGGCCCGGGGTCGGCGGCACGGTATGGTGGGTTACCACCAGGCCGCCCGCGAGCGCCACCCCCAGGGTGAGCAGGGAGCGCTTGCCGCTTTTCGCCAGCGCCTTGGCCACCGGATAGAGGATGACGAAGGCGGAGTCCACGAAGATGGGGATGCTGACGATGTAGCCCGTGATGGCCAGTGCCCACTCCTCGCGGCGCTTGCCGAGCCACTTGATGAAGCTGTAGGCGATCTGTTCGGCGGCGCCGGAGACCTCAAGCAGGCGACCCATCATGACCCCGAGGCCAATGACGATGCCGATGCTGCCGAGGGTGGAGCCAAAGCCCTGGGTGATCACGGTGAGGGTCTTGTCGATGCTCATGCCGCCGGTGATCCCGGCGATGCAGGCCGCTGCCAGCATGGCGATCAGGGCGTGCACCCGGGTACGGATGACCAGGAACACCAGCACGAAGACCGCGATGATGAGACCGATGATGGGGGTTGGGATGTCGCTCATGATGCCTCCTGCATGTCATGGGTGATGAAACTGTCGATGATGTCGGCAAACGTCCTGTCTGCCGCGAAGCCGAGGGTGCTGGCCCGCTGGTTGTCGATGCGTCCCGGCCAGCTCGCCACGATGCGCTCGATGGCCGGATCGGCGGCAAACTGCACCCGATCCCGGGCCGCCTGGCCACCGGCCCGGGCGAGGGCCTCCAGCATTTCGCCGACGGTCACGCTGATGCCGGGCAGGTTGATGCTGCGGGCGTCACCGATGGCGGGGAGCCTGGCCGCCAGCAGGAAGTTCGCGACCACGGTGGCGGGGCTGGAGAGCCAGAGGCGCAGATCCGGGCTCACCGGGCAGATGGCGCTCTCCCCTTGCAGCGGCTCGCGGATGATGCTGCTGACAAAGGAGGAGGCGGCGCGGTTCGGCTTGCCCGGCCGCACGCAGATGGTGGGCAGGCGCAATACCAGACCGTCGACGAAGCCCTTGCGGCTGTAGTCGTTGACCAGCAGTTCCCCCATGGCCTTCTGGGCGCCGTAGGAGGAGGTGGGGGTCAGGGCGGTACCGTCATTCACCAGCTCCGGCAGCGGGCCGCCATAGACGGCGAGCGAGCTGGTGAAGACGAAGCGGATGCCCGGCCGGGCATGGCGGCACGCCTCCAGCAGGGTGCGGGTGGTGTCCAGGTTGACCTGCCAGCCGAGATCGAAGTCCTGCTCCGCGTGGCTGCTGACGATGGCGGCCAGGTGGTAGACCACGGCGGTCCGCTCGCTGATGAGGGACTCGGCGACACCGGGTTCGGTGAGGTCGGCCCGCAGACAGCGAACCCTGGGGTCCGGCAGGGGGGATTGCGGCTGCTGGATGTCCACCAGCAGCAGCTCGGTGAAGGGGTGGGGGCCTTGCAGCAGGGCCCGGGCCAGTTTCTGGCCCAGGAAGCCACCGCCGCCGGTGATGATGATCTGCATCTTGTTATCCTCAGACTCGTTCATGTTCAGGGTCGTTATTGTTGTGTCAGCCAGCCCAGCCCTTCCCGGGTGCCGGCTCTGGGGTTGTACTCGCAGCCAATCCAGTCGTGGTAGCCCGCCTGCGCCAGCACCTTGAACAGGTGGGGGTAGGCGATCTCCCCCTCGTCAGGCTCGTGGCGATCCGGTACCGAGGCGATCTGGACGTGGCCGATGGCCGGGCCCAGCTTGCCGATGAGACGGGTGAGATCCCCGTCCATGATCTGGGCGTGATAGAGGTCGAGCTGCACCCCCACGTTGGGTCTGTCTATCTCCTGCACCAGGGCCAGGGCGTCGAGCTGGTGGGCCAGGAAGTAGCCGGGGACATCCCGATCGTTGAGGGGCTCCAGCAGTACCTTGATGCCATCTTCGGCCAGGAAGTCGGCGGCGAAGCGGATGTTGTCTACCAGGGTCTGGCGGTGGGCCGAGAGGCTATGAGCAGGGTCCACGATGCCGCTCATGGCGTGTACCTTGGTGCAGCCGAGCGCCAGGGCATAGTCACGCACGCTTGGCAGGTGGCCGCGAAACTCCGCTTCCCGCCCCGGAATGGCGGCCATGCCGCGCTCCCCCGCGCCCCAGTTGCCCGGCGGCATGTTGAACAGGGCCTGGGAGAGCCCCTGCTCGCGCAAGCGGCGGCCCAGCTCGGCGGCCGGCCACTCGTAGGGGAAGAGGAACTCCACCGCCTCGAAGCCTGCGTCGCGGGCGGCGGCGAAGCGCTCCAGGAACGGCACCTCGGTAAACAGCATGGTGAGATTGGCGGCAAACTTGCTCATGGTTTCATCCTCCTCAATTCATCAATTTCGGGTTCGCTCAGGTAGCGGATGGAGTGGCCATGAAGCATCAGTGCCAGGCGCGCCGTCTCCTCCAGCTCTTCCATGTTGTTGACCGCATCCACCAGATCCTTGCCCGTCACCACGGGGCCGTGGTTGGCCAGCAGGAAGGCGTTGCCTTCGGGAGCGCGGCGCCCCAGCTCCTCGGCGATGCGGGCATCCCCCGGTTTGTAGTAGGGGATGAGCGGCAACTGGCCGACCCGCATCACGTAGTAGGGGGTGAAGGGGCGGATGACGTTGGCCGGATCCAGCCCCTCCAGACAGGAGAGGGCGGTCAGGTGGGTGCAGTGCAGGTGCACCACGGCCCGGCAGTCCGGATTGTTGTGGTAGATGGCGAGGTGGAAGGCCACCTCCTTGGAGGGGCGATCTCCCCCCAGGTGTTCCCCCTGCAGGTTGACGTGGGAGAGCCTGTCGGCGCTGAGCCGTCCCAGACAGGAGCCGGTCGGGGTGGCGATCAGGGTACCGTCCGGCAGCAGGGCGGAGAGGTTGCCGGCGCCCCCGGTGGCATAACCGCGCTGGAAGAGGGAAGCCCCCAGCATCACCATGGTGTCGCGCAGTGCCTGTTCAGTCATGGAAGTACTCCTGAGCCTTGTCGAAGAAGTCGTCGCTTCCGAAATTGCCGGACTTGAGGGCCAGCGACAGGGGGGCGTCGATGGCCCGCACCCAGGGCACACCGGGGGCGATCTGCGGGCCTATGTGGAACGCCTTGACGCCGAGGGCCTGGGTGACCCGGCTCGAGGTCTCGCCACCGGCGATGATGAAGCGGTCCACGCCGGCGCCTTGCAGCAGTTGAGCGAGGCGGGCAAAGCAGTGTTCCACCGCGTCGCTGGCCGCCTGCTGGCCGTGGGTTTCCTGAATGCGGGCCAGCTCCGCTGGGCTGGTGGTGGCGTAGACCAGCGGCGCCGGGGTCAGGGGCTGGTCCAGTACCCAGCGCGCCAGCTCGGCCGGGTAGTCGGCCTCTTCGAGGCAGCGCACCACATCCAGCGCCAGGGCAGGGGCGTGCTGGCGATAGCGGGCCACCTGACGGTTGGTCATCTCGGAGCAGGAGCCCGACAGCACCGCGGCGCGGCTGCCTCTGGGCCAGCCCGCTTCGCGGGCACCCTGCAGATCGCCGCTGCCAAGCTGACGAGCCAGGCCAATGGCGAGGCCGGATCCGCCGGTCACCAGGGGCATGTCGAGGGCGGCGGTGGCGATGTCCAGCAGGTGCTGCTCGGTCAGGGTGTCGACCACGGCGTAGCGCACACCAGCTTGCGTTAGCTGCTCAAAGGCGTCGGCAATGGCGCCGGGACCCTGTGCGATGGTATTGAACGGCACCAGACCGGCGCGGCCCTGGGCCTGCCCCTCCATCAGCCGCAGCAGGTTGCTGTCGGTCATGGGGGTGATGGGGTGATGGCGCATGCCGGACTCGGCGAGCGGCTGGGCGCCGACGAAGAGGTTGCCCTGATAGACGGTGCGACCGTTTACCGGCAGGGCCGGGCAGATCAGGGTGAACTTGCTCTCCAGCGCCGCCAGCAGGGCGTCGGTGACGGGGCCGATGTTGCCCGCCGCCGTGCTGTCGAAGGTGGAGCAGTACTTCTGGTAGATGCGCGGGCAGCCGCGGGCCTTGAGCCAGTCGAGGGCCGCCAGGGAGTCGCGCACAGCCTCATCGGCCGGGCAGGAACGGCTCTTGAGGCTGATCACCACGGCATCGACCGGGGGCAGATCCCCGTCATGCTCCGGCACGCCGGCGAGTTGCAGGGTGGAGAGGCCGTTCTCCACCAGGAAACCGGCGATGTCGGTGGCGCCGGTGAAGTCGTCTGCGATGACTCCGAGTTTCATGCTTGCTCCTCCTGACCCGGCAGGTTGATGCCTGAGAAGATCTTGATGACGGCGCTGTCATCTTCCTGGCCGTGCCCTGCGTTGCTGGCGCCGAGGAACATGTTCAGCGCCGTGCTCGCGAGCGGCAGCGGGAAGCGCAGCGCCTTGGCGGTGTCCGCCACCAGGGTGAGATCCTTGACGAAGATGTCCACTGCGGAGCGGGCCTGGTAGTCACCGGCCAGCACCCGGGGCATGCGGTTTTCAAACATCCAGGAGTTGCCGGCGGCATGGGTCACCACGTCATACATGAGATCCAGGGACACGCCTGCCCGGCTGGCCAGCGCCATGGCCTCGGCGGCCACCGCGATGTGCACCCCGGCCAGCAGCTGGTGGATGATCTTGACCGTGCTGCCCTGGCCCGGCTCGCTGCCGACCCTGTAGACCTTGCCGGCCACCGCATCCAGCACCGGGGCCAGCTTGTCGAAGGCGGCGTCGGAGCCTGCGGCCATCACCGTCATCTCGCCGGCATCGGCCTTGATGGCACCACCGGAAACCGGCGCATCCAGCATCGGCAGTCCCATCTGCGCCAGCTCGGCGGCCAGGGCGCTCGCCTCTTCGGCAGCGATGGTGGAGGAGACCATGATGGCGGTGCCCGGTTTGAGGTGGCGAGCCAGCCCCGCTTCGCCGAGCAGGATGCGGCGCACCTGGGTGGCGTTGACCACCAGCAACAGCACGGCATCGAGCGTCTCGGCCAGGGGCCTGGCATCGGCCATGACGGCGGCGGCACCGGCCTGCTGCAACTGGCCGCGGGCCTGTTCGCTGAGGTCGATGCCATAGGTGGTGAGCCCGGCCCGCAGGCAGGAACGGGCGGCGCCCATGCCCATGGCGCCCAGGCCGATGACCGCAACATGATAGGGAGTGCTCATCTCGTGATTCCTCGATTACGACTGATGAGCCGATAGTAGAGGCTTGCGGCGGTGAAATATCAGGCGCATGTCACAAAAAGTAACTTAATGTGTGTTAATTTTTGTTATTTGTGAGGATTGAGATTCTTTTGAATCAAAAAGCGGCGCTATTTATGTGAATAAATGTGATTTGTGAGCCCGTTTCAGGTTATTTATCATTTTTTCCCAGGTCGCTGGGGTAGAATGGCGCCTTCCCTTCCCCGAGGTGCGAGGCAAGATGATTCCCGTAGAGCGACAGCAACGAATCCTGCAACTGCTGGCAGAGCGCGGCGTGGTCAGCATAGTGGAGCTGACCGACTGGCTGCAGGTCTCCCACATGACCATCAGGCGCGACATCCAGAAGCTGGAGGAGCAGGGGCGGGTGCTCTCCGTCTCCGGCGGGGTCAGCCTCTCCCAGCGGATCAAGAGCGAGCCCTCACACGCCGCCAAGCGCAGCCTGATGCAGGGAGCCAAGCTGGCGATCGCCCGGCTTGCCGCCGCCCAGGTGAGCGAGGGGAGCACCGTCTATCTGGATGCCGGTACCACCTCCCTGGAGCTGGCCCGGGAGCTGGCGCTTCGGGAAGACTTGATGATAGTGACGAACGACTTCATGGTCTGCGCCTACCTCATCGAGCACGGCCGCTGCCGCCTCTATCACACCGGAGGGCAGGTCATTCGCGAGAACCAGTCCTGTGCCGGGGAGGCTACCGCCCACTTCCTGCGCAACCTCCATCTGGACATCGCCTTCCTGTCAGCCTCCTCCTGGGACAGTCAGGGGATCTCCACCCCGAGCGAACAGAAGGTGCCGGTGAAGCGGGCCGTGGTGGAGTCGGCGGCGACGCGCATCCTCATCTGCGATTCGTCCAAATATGGCAAGGTGGGGACCTTCAACGTGGTGAGCTGGGATGCGATCGATCAGGTGATCACCGACGAGCAACTGCCCCAGAGCGCCCGCGAGGCATTGGCACAGCACGGGGTCAGGGTGACCATGGCGCCGCTGGCCAGTCTGGTGGCCAGCGCCGAACAGGGGTAAGGAAAGGGGCGACAGGGGGCGAATCACAGCGCCGCCTGACCGGGATCAGCGACCCTCTGCGGCCGGTGCATCCGTCAGCTTGGCGGAGCCCTGGATCACCTCCCCCGCCTTCTCGATGTCCCGTCCCATCCCGTGGATGGTGTTGCAGCCCAGCAACCAGAGGCTGGTGCACAGCACCAGCAGCATGCGATTCGTCTTCATCCTTGCTCCTTTCATGCTATGGGGTCAGTTTGAGCAGGCGCCCCTGGCCTGAATCCGTCAACAGGTAGAGGGCGCCGTCGGGGCCCTCCTTGACGGTACGGATCCGCTCCCCCAGATCGGTCAGCAGCCGCTCTGCCGACACTATCTTGTCTCCGTCGAGGTGCAGGCGCAACAAGGCCTGACCGCGCAGGGCGCCGACCAGCAGATCCCCCTGCCACTCCCTGAACAGGTTCCCCTGATAAAAGGCCATGCCCGAGGGGGCGATGGAGGGCACCCAGATCCAGCGCGGTGCCGTCATGCCCGGCGCGCTCTGGCCCACGCCAATCTTGCCGCCCCCGTACTCCTCGCCAAAGGTCACTCTGGGCCAGCCGTAGTTGTGGCCTGGCAGGATGAGGTTGACCTCGTCCCCGCCCTGGGGACCGTGCTCGTGAGCCCAGAACTGCTGGCTGCCCGGACGCAGGGCCGCCCCCTGCATGTTGCGATGGCCCAGGCTCCAGATCTCCGGCAGGGCCCCCGGCGTCTTGACGAAGGGGTTGTCGGCGGGGACCCGGCCATCCTTGTGCAGGCGCACCGTCTTGCCGAGGTGGTTGTCCAGCGTCTGGGCCCGCTCCCGCTCGCTGTAGCGATCCCCCAGGGTGATGAAGAGATAGCCATCCTCCGTCAGCACCAGGCGGGAGCCGAAGTGGGCGCCGCCGGCCACCTTGGGCTCTTGGCGAAACAGCAGTTGCCAGTCGACGAGGGCCTCTTTTTGCAGCCGGGCCCGGGCCACGGCGGTGCCGGCCCCCCCGTCCCCCGGCTCGCTGTAGCTGAGATAGAGCCAGCCATCGCTGTCCAGGGCGAGATCGAGCAGACCCCCCTGACCCGTGGCGGCGAGGGGCGGCAGGCCGGAGACCACATGGCGGTTGCCACCTGCATCGATGCGCAGCAGACGCCCAGGGCGCTCGCTGACGAGGTAGCCGCCATCCGGCAGGAAGGCGAGCCCCCAGGGGTGGCGCAGCTCCCCTGCCACCGGGGTCAGGGTCAGTGCCCGCACCGGGAGCACCAGGCAGACAAGCAGCAGGGCAAACAGTCGCAACATGGGGGCCTCCTCGCTCGGCCAGACCTGAATGTCGCTGAAGTATAGGGGAGGCAAACGGGAAAACGTGAGCAACAACAAGCCATTGGATGATACCGGCAGCGCCTGTTGTCCCTTGGGGTTGGAAGGGAAAGGGGGTGAGCCAGGGCTCACCCCGTCTGGCTAGAAGAGGGCTGGCACGATGCGAAGCGGGTGATCCGATGGTTTGACTTTGCCTATCTTGCGCTTGGGCAGCTTCACCGGCTCCGCCGGCAGCGCCTCGTAGGGGATGTGCGCCAGCAGGTGGGAGATGATGTTGAGGCGCACCCGTTTCTTGTCCTCGGAGTGGGCCACGAACCAGGGGGCCCAGGCGGTGTCGGTGGCGATGAACATGGCATCCCGCGCCCGGGTGTAATCATCCCAGCGATCGAAGGACTTGATGTCCATGGGGGAGAGCTTCCAGATCTTGCGGCCATCGTCGATGCGATCACGCAGCCGCCGCTCCTGCTCTTGTGGGGTCACCTCCAGCCAGTACTTCAGCAGAATGATGCCAGAGTCCACCAGGGCTTTTTCCACCATGGGGGTGCCAGCCAGGAATTTGTCGCTCGCCTCCTCGCTGCAAAAACCCATGATGCGCTCCACCCCGGCCCGGTTGTACCAGCTGCGATCGAAGATGACGATCTCCCCCGCCGCCGGCAGATGGGGGATGTAGCGCTGGAAGTAGAGCTGGCTCTTCTCCCGCTCCGTGGGGGCGGGCAGTGCGACGACCCGAAAGACCCGGGGGCTGACCCGCTCGGTGATCGCCTTGATGGTGCCCCCCTTGCCGGCCCCGTCGCGCCCCTCGAAGACGATGCAGACCTTGAGCCCTTTGTGCACCACCCACTGCTGCAGCCTGACCAGCTCCACGTGCAAGAGGCGCAGCGCTTTTTCGTATGCCTTGTTGCCAAGGGGCTTTTGCGCCTCGGCCACGACCGGTTCTTCCGTTCTGGATTTTCGTTTGCTGCCCATGATGTCCTTCTCTGTGTCTCGGCGAATGGAGGGCCGTCCTGCCGGACGGCGCCCTTCAAGGGTAGATGACGGTGTGCCGCCACCGGGAGTGGCAACTACCGGGGGATGGCCGGGATCATCTTTGGTGGGGCTCGCGGGGTTGTTGGTGGCAGTGAGACATTGAAGAGGGGGGGCGGGACCTGGCCGCCATGGATGCAGGGGAAATGGCGCAGAAACGCACAAGGGGCTGGCATCATGACGATGCCAGCCCCTTGCTGTGTATGGCGTTCCCGACTGGAGTCGAACCAGTGGCCTGTCCCTTAGGAGTCCAGAAATTATTAGTTTCATATAGAATCAGTTGGTTTTATATGAAATATTTTTTTGATTAAAAACAGTTGTTTACATAATATATCTGTACCAAGTGGTTTCATAAAGTCTCACTCCAATGCACTGCGCTGGAGGGGTACGGAGAGGGGTACGGATGGCGATAAGTAAAGACTTGGAGATCTCGTCACTCAAGCCAGTCGAAGGGGTTAAAGTGAAACGCTATGCGATTCAATCGAAGCATGGTGGTGGACTCAAAATAGAAATCCGTGAAAGTGGCCTCAAGCGTTTTGTATATCGCTTCAAGATTGGTGGTAGTGAAGGCGAATTGTTGCTGGGGAGTTATCCTGCCCTGACTCTGGCTAAAGCCAGAGAGGAGCATGGGAAAGCGGTGCTGCTTGTGAAGCGGGGCATTGATCCCACCAAGTTTGCGGCTCAAGAAAAGGCTAAAAATGAAACGGCCCTGACGATGGATGAGTTGCTTGGACGATGGCTCGATGCACAGCGCGTTGCTCAGGTCGTCAAACCCAAAACCCTCCAATGCCATCAGGATCGTTGGAATCGTCATCTCAAGAAGACCCTAGGCAACATTCGCTTAATCGATCTGACTCGTGCCCACTTGGCACAAGCGTTAGAGATAACCAGGCGTGCAACAAAAGACGAAACCCGTAAAGGGTTGGGAACGCTGAACCAGATGTTGGATTATGCGGTGGTTCACTGTCTGCTTGAGGCCAACCCTGCGAGACTGTTGCGCCCAAAAGATTTTGGTGCCAGTGCTGGCTCGCCAAGAGAGCGATGGTTGACCGTCCCCGAATTGCGCAGGTTATGGAAGGCGATAGATGAGGATCTTGGGAGTGGTGGTAGCTTGGCGGCCGGAGGGCGTGGTGTTTCTCGCCATGCAACGATTTCTATACCTGCTGCGAATGCGATTAAGTTATTAATACTGACCGGATGTCGTAGAGGTGAAGTCGCTAATATGCGTTTTTCACAGATAAAAGATGATATATGGACTATACCTGAAACCAAAAATGGTAGAGCTCATACTGTCTTTATTTCCCCTCAGGCGAAATCGGTCATTGAAGAGCAGGCGCAGTATGCCAATGGTGATTTAGTATTCGAATCTGATCGTCCAAGAACAGGTGAAATAGAGCCAATTTTAGTTGATTCCATTACACGGGCTCTAAGGCGATTAATCGCTCGATGTTTACCTGATATGGACCCATTTACTGTTCATGATTTGCGGCGTAGTGCGGCTACTAACTGGGCAGAAAGGCTAGATGTTGAGGAAAGAGTTATTGAGCTTTGCTTGAACCATACGCCAATTAATAAACTTGTTAGAACTTATCATCGTTCACGGCATACCGAGAAAACCCGCCTTGTATGGATTAATTGGGGCCGACTGGTAGCTGATGAGGTGATGCAAGATCCTGTTACTGAAGCAGCAGTTAATAACGTTGTGAAGGTGAGCTTTAATAGAAAGTAAATGTAGCTATGATGATTTTTAGTGATGGACTGAATGATTTAATCATTCAGTCCATTTTTTATATTGCGCACCGTTTTGCGTATGCCTCTCTAATCAACTCTTCTATGATGGCGTTTTTATTTTTCTGTTCCATGTGGCTTAGTTCGTCAAGAATATCGCCTATGTCTTTGCTCATGTTAATACTGTATTGTTTTTTCTCTAAATTTTTATCGCGATATATTTTTTGGCTCCATGCCTTTTTGATGTTGGAAACTAGAAGTTTGTACCTGTCTATATTGACGACGCTTAAAACATCAAAAAATGAAATGAGATCATCTTTTTGAGCCGCAGTGCTATTTAGCACTAGTGGTGTGTAATCTATTCTTTTATTTTCTAGGTAATGGTGTAACCATGAAACTTTGTCTTTATTGTGTTTTTTAAACCAAGCTGTAATTTCATCATTTTTCATTATTGATTCAGAAAGTTCAGATATGGCTCGTGCTAGCTTTTCTTTTGCATCTTTATTGCAAGGGAGTCTATTGATGGTTGATATTATATTCTGCATGCTTACGTTGCTGTTTTTTTTGCTATCCATGCTGGTGTGAATTTTTATGTTTTCATCAACCAATGATGGGTGGATAACAAAGTCATAGTTTTTATCTAATAGTTGGTCTCTGCTATCATCGCGTATAGTAATGTGACTAATTAGTCTCCATATGAAGCAATTTAACCGAGTGTTTTTATTTTCTAGCCAGTCATAATTTTTTTCTGTAAGACATTTTTCATGAAATTCGTTTTCTAAAGTACATATCCACCTTTGAAGCTCAAAAGTATTTTCATCTCTTGGATTGTAGTTACGCATAAATGCGTAAGCGCTAGGTTCTTTGCAAGCGAGCGCTAAATACTTCATTAACATGGGGTGTGGTGGGGTGTCTGCAGGTGATGCATGATTAATTTGGCCTGTTCTATACCAGAGATAATCCACAAAAATAGGGTCATCTAATTTCTTATAAACTTGCACATCCACACCATTATCATGAATTGCCATAATACCACTCCTTAATCTACATTGTAGTGTTTTGTGTTGATTTATGGTTGCGTTTAGTGTGTGATTTTTCATGGTATTTTTCAAGCTTTTATTGTTGCTTATGTTGGCGGGCTGACCTGTGAGTGCATGGCTCAGGCTCTGCAATCTAACCTACTTAGTGGCATTGAAGCACTCTGGGAAAACTAGGGAAGGTGCGAATAAGTCATATGGCACGAGAGCATTTACTGGTAACCCATTGATATTAAATGACTAAAATTTTCATTTTTTGTTCGTGGGATACTTGTTCGCACTTTCCCTAGTGATTGTTTCTTCTGCATAGCTAATCGGCTTAGGGGCAATGTGAGAAGCTATAAACGTAAATATTAACATTGTTGGTCCAGCTATGGAAAAATAGCCGGATCCAAAAAATGAAACTAATCAAACTCAAAGAAGTCACGGAAATGACGACGCTATCCAAAGCGACAATTTATCGTTTGATGAGCAAAGGGGAGTTCCCTGGTGTCGTTCGTTTAGGGCCTAGAGCGGTCGCTTGGATGCAGAGTGAAGTAATAGAATGGATTGATTCGAAGGCATCTGCTAGATAGTAGAGGGCAAGCTAAGTTCAGAGTAATTTTCTTGCCTTAATAACCGGTATTACTGGGGTTTTATTTAAAATAATCACGTGTTCACCGGTGATTTAGGAGGTCGCTAAGATCGGTAATAGTAATATATACACCAAGGTGTATACCAAGGTAGAGGGTGTAGGAGATATATCGAGGGAGAGAGTGATACACCGTCAGAGTGTATCACAGAGTATACCAACGAGAACATGTGATATATACACGAAGTGTATACCAATCAGATATACATCAGGCTTGTACGTCAGATACAAGCCATTGGCATAGCGCAGCATATGCAAAGCACAGAGTGCTAAATGCAGGTTGGTATATCAACCCAGTAGGTTGATAAGAAAGCAAAGTATCAGTTAGCTGTAAAATTTTACGTAGCAGCTCTCATTAATGACGATTAGTGCACTAACCCCAAGGCATGGATATTCCATTCGAACAATAGGAGCGTATATGAAATTAGAAGTCGGGTATTACTTAATGCCCAACGAGCTAAAAAACTTGCGAGTTGTGGTTGAGGCCAAGTATGGTGAAATATCCTCTGAGCAGTTGAAAACATCCGTGGAGGTGATCACAAACTTTTTGAATAAACACCCGCGAGTGTTTGCTGTACGCGTTGATCTGCGTTTCCCTCATATACCAGTTATGGATGATCCGGACATGCCGACAAGCTTTCCACCGGAGGTAGAAGAGGAAGAGGTTATTACGCGCTTTTTTTCTTCACTAAAAAGCCAGATACAGGCGTTACGTCACCGTAAGGGTCAGACTGGCAAACCATTCTTTTTGGGTTATATCTGGGTAAAGGAGCAAGTAACAAGCCAGCACCCTCATTATCACGTGGTACTACTATTAAACCGAGATGATTACGGTTATCTTGGTGATTACTCTAATTTTGATACGGATAACATGGCTATGCGTATCCGTAAAGCTTGGTGCAGAGCATTGAGGCTTGCATACCCTGATTATGCATCTTTGGTGCAATTCCCTCTTGACGCAGAGTATCGATTTGATCGCAGAGATGCAGTTCTGCACAATGATAATTTTTATGACTTCTTGGTGAGGATTGGATATTTCTTTAAATTGCGTTCGAAAGTACAAGGTGGACGTAATTTCGGGCATAGTGAACGGATAAGGTAATGCGGGAATTCAGATAATAAGTGCGACACTCATGGATGAATGGCGAGAGGTGGCCAACTGCTGATTGGTGGTAAATAGCTGTTCCGAATAGTAGATCACCGGAGGAAGGGAACTCAGTCCAGTTTGTGCGATCTGATTAGTCGCTAAA
>NZ_JAPCIQ010000044.1:0-32011 GCF_027707405.1 Aeromonas sp. QDB68
ACCAGCGGGGCTGACGCCCCGGCGAAATTCCCCTCCCACCTACGTCGGAGGGAGTCCCCTTTCGCATTTAAGATGGTGTCGGTCACCACCCTCAATGAGACGCTGAGGCGACAGCTGGAGCCCAGGGCCAGCACGGGGGTTGGGCGGATCAAGGTGATCGAACGACTGGCCAAGGCCGGTGTGCCGGTCGGCGTGCTCGCCGCCCCAATGATCCCCAGGCTCAACGAGCCTGAACTGGAACAGATCATCAAGGCCGCCGTCGACGCCGGGGCGGGCTGTGCGGATTACATCTTGCTGCGATTGCCCCACGAGCTCACCACCCTCTTTTGCGACTGGCTCGATACGCATTATCCCGGCCAGAAAGAGGCGATCCTCAACCAGCTGCGGGCGAGCCGGGGTGGCGCACTCAACAGCGCCACCTTTGGCAGCCGCATGCGAGGTGAAGGACAGTTTGCCGACCTGCTCGCCCAGCGCTTTCGCCTGATCAGCAGGCGGCTGCAACTGGGCAAGCGCCATATTGCACTCAATACAGCCGCCTTCATCCGCCCGGGCGAGCAGTTGCGTCTGTTCTGAGCGCCATCAGCCCCGTGGTCTCGGCGGGTAGCTCCCCGCTGGGTGGCGCTGTGCAATCAGCTCCGCAGGCAGGCGGGATGGCTCGTGCGCCACCTCCTCCTCATCCACTCTAAGGCGCGCCTTCTCCTGCCCTCCCCACATCCGGCTCCACCAGATCTCCCACATTACCCAGCTCGTCATAACAGTGCTCCTGGCAAGCGATGCCTGCCTCTGTGGTGGCCTCATTCAACGCAGGCAGCATGGCTGGCCGTCATGACAGGGCCATGACAGTCGAGTGAAGGAATCGTGTTGATGCGATGGGACCAACCCTGCATATCAGGAAGATGACGCCGTGGCAGGCAGGGCTGCATGCACGGCAGACAGAGCCTGGCAGCAGAAAAGAGGGCGCCAGGGCAAGCACAGGGACGGGGAGAGCCTGCGGTGAGGCGGACAAAAAAAGAGCGACCATCAAGGTCGCTCTTTTGCACCGGACAAAGGGGGACGATTACTCGTCGCCCGCCTCCCCGGTATCGACGGCGCCAGCGTCCGCTGCGGTGTCGGTGCCTTCAGACACCTCCCCTTCAACAGCCAGGGCCTCGGTTTCCTCTTCGTCGCTCTCGGCAACGCGCTGCAGGCCGACTACGGTCTCGTCTTCACCGGTACGGATCAGACGCACACCGCCGGTGTTGCGGCCGATGACGCTCACCTCGGACACCCGGGTACGAACCAGGGTACCGCCGTTGGTGATCAGCATGATCTGGTCGGTATCTTCGACCTGGATCGCATCGATTACCTTGCCGTTGCGCTCATCCACCTTGATGGAGATGACGCCCTGGGTACCACGGCTCTTGGTCGGGTACTCGTCCAGCGCGGTGCGCTTGCCGTAACCGTTCTCGGTAGCGGTGAGGATGGCACCATCACCACGGGGCACGATGAGGGAGACCACCTTGTCACCGGCGCCCAGCTTGATGCCGCGCACGCCAGCAGCGGTACGACCCATGGGACGTACGCCCTTGAAGGTGCCCTTGCTTTCGGTGCCTTCGCCGTTGTCACTGCCGTCATCGTCGTTGCCGGCGTCGTCATCGGTGTCGACCTCGTCAGTGGCATCGGCATCGGCGCGACCGCTGCCTTCCGCGAAGCGAACCACCTTGCCCGCATCGGAGAAGAGCATGATCTCGTTGCTGCCATCGGTGATGTCCACCCCGATCAGCTCATCACCCTCTTTGAGGTTGATGGCACGGATACCGGAGGAGAGCGGACGGCTGAAGTCGGACAGGCTGGTCTTCTTCACGGTGCCGTTGGCGGTGGCGAAGAAGACATACTTGTCGGCGTCATATTCTTTCACCGGCAGAATGGCGGTGATGCGCTCACCCTCATCCAGCGGTAGCAGGTTGATGATCGGACGACCGCGGGCGCCACGGGACGCCTCCGGCAATTGATACACCTTGAGCCAGTAGACCTTGCCACGGGTGGAGAAGCACAGAATGGTGTCGTGGGTGTTGGCCACCAGCAGACGCTCCACAAAGTCCTCTTCCTTGATCCGGGTGGCCGACTTGCCACGACCACCGCGGCGTTGGGCCTCGTAGTCCGAGAGCGGCTGATACTTCACATAGCCCTGGTGAGACAAGGTAACGACCACGTCTTCCGGGGTGATCAGATCTTCGATGTTGATCTCGGCACTGGACATGCTGATCTCGGTGCGACGCTCGTCGCCGTACTGCTCGCGCACGGCCAGCAGCTCGTCACGGATCACTTCCATCAGGCGTTCCGGGCTTGCCAGGATGTGCAGCAGCTCGGCGATGAGATCCAGCAGAGATTGGTACTCTTCCAGGATCTTCTCGTGCTCGAGGCCGGTCAGCTTGTGCAGACGTAGGTCAAGGATGGCCTGGGCCTGGATCTCGGTCAGGAAGTACTGCCCTTCACGGATGCCGAACTCGGGCTCCAGCCACTCGGGGCGAGCCGCGTCGTCGCCCGCTTTTTCCAGCATGGCGGCCACGTTGCCGAGCTCCCAGCCCTTGGCTACCAGGGCGGCTTTCGCATCCGCCGGGGTCGCACTGTGGCGAATGAGCTCGATGATGGGGTCGATGTTGGCCAATGCCACCGCCAACCCTTCCAGGATGTGCGCCCGATCCCGCGCCTTGCGCAGCTCGAACACGGTCCGGCGAGTCACCACTTCACGGCGGTGCAGCAGGAAGGCATCCAGGATCTCTTTGAGGTTCATCACCTTGGGCTGGTTGTTGTCCAGCGCCACCATGTTGATGCCGAACGTGGTCTGCATCTGGGTGTGCTTGTAGAGATTGTTCAGCACAATCTCGCCGGACTCGCCGCGCTTGATCTCGATGACGATGCGCATGCCGTCCTTGTCGGACTCATCGCGCAGGGCGCTGATGCCCTCGATTTTCTTCTCTTTGACCAGCTCGGCGATCTTCTCGATCAGGCGAGCCTTGTTCACCTGATAGGGGATCTCGTGGACGATGATGGTCTCGCGACTGGTCTTCTCGTCCACTTCCACCTCGGCCTTGGCCCGCACATAGACGGAGCCGCGACCGGTACGGTAAGCCTGCACGATGCCGGAACGGCCGTTGATGATGCCGCCGGTGGGGAAATCCGGGCCGGTGACATGGATCATCAGCTCGTCAATGGTGAGGTCGCCGTTTTCGATCAGCGCCAGGCAACCGTTGACAATCTCGGTGAGGTTGTGAGGCGGGATGTTGGTCGCCATGCCCACCGCGATACCGGAGGAGCCGTTGACCAGCAAGGTGGGGACCTTGGTGGGCATGACAGCCGGGATCATCTCGGTACCGTCGTAGTTCGGCACCCAGTCCACGGTCTCTTTGTCCAGATCGGCCAGCAGCTCGTGGGAGATGCGCGCCATCCGCACTTCGGTGTAACGCATGGCCGCGGCGTTGTCGCCGTCCACCGAACCGAAGTTGCCCTGACCGTCGACCAGCATGTAGCGCATGGAGAAATCCTGCGCCATCCGGACGATGGTGTCATACACGGCGATGTCGCCATGCGGGTGATATTTACCGATTACGTCACCGACCACACGGGCCGATTTCTTGTAGGGCTTGTTCCAGTCGTTCCCCAGCTCGTTCATTGCATACAGAACGCGGCGGTGAACCGGTTTCAAGCCATCACGCACATCCGGCAGAGCTCGTCCTACGATCACGCTCATGGCGTAATCCAGATAGGAACTCTTGAGCTCTTCTTCGATGTTGACCGGCGTGATCTCTCTGGCCAGATCGCTCATAGAAAGCCTTAATCCCTAATTAGTTGTTCTTTGGCTTAAACAGCGCGACATGGTAACACACTGAGCCAAATACATTAAGCCACAAATCCGATGAGCACATCGGGCTGGTGCGACGAGGTCGGTCCGTTATAATGCGCGCCAGGACAATAGATTGCGCGCGCCCAGCCCGCTGCGTGCCTTGCCACAGGATCATCAAAACATGAATAGTGATGCCAATGTCGATCTGACAGAAATCGCCAAATTTGAAGCCATCGCCTCCCGCTGGTGGGACATGGAGGGCGAATTCAAGCCGCTGCATCAAATCAACCCGGTGCGCCTTGACTGGATCACCGACAAGAGCGGCGGCCTGTTTGGCAAGCGCGTGCTCGACATCGGCTGCGGTGGCGGCATCCTCTCCGAGAGCATGGCCCGCCGGGGGGCCCGGGTCACCGGCATCGATATGGGCAAGGAGCCCCTCGGCGTCGCCCGCCTCCACGCGCTGGAACAAGGTGTGGAGCTCGAGTACCGCCAGATCACCGCCGAAGCCCACGCCGATGAAGTGCCGGGCCAGTATGACGTAGTCACCTGCATGGAGATGCTGGAGCACGTGCCGGACCCGGCCTCGGTGCTGCGCGCCATCGCCACCCTGGTACGGCCGGGGGGCAAGGTGTTCGTCTCCACCATCAACCGCAACCCGAAAGCCTATCTGATGATGATCCTCGGGGCCGAGTACCTGATGAAGATGGTCCCCAAGGGCACTCACGATCACAAGAAGTTCATCACCCCCGCCGAACTCTGTCGCATGGGGGAAGCGGCGGGCCTCCTGGTGCGGGACATGAGCGGCGTTCACTACGCCCCGCTCTCCAACAGCTTCAAGCTCGGCAAGAATGTCGACGTCAACTACATGGTGGCGTTCGAGCGCCCGGAGCAAGGCTGATGAGCACACCTCACCCGATGCCCCTTGGCTGCGTGCTGTTTGATCTGGACGGCACCCTGCTCGACACCGCCCCAGACCTTGGCGCCGCCGTCAACCACGTGCTGATAAGCGAAGGCTTTGCCCCGCTCTCTGACGACATCATCCGCCAGACCACCTCCCACGGGGCCCTCGGGCTGCTCAGGGCCGGTCTTGGTGACGAGCTGCTCGAGGAGCTGGGGGCCACCCGCCTTCGCACCGCCCTGCTCGACTACTACGCCGCCAACCTCTGCGTCGGCACCCGCCCCTATGAAGGCATGGTGGATCTCATCGAGTGGCTCGACGAGAAAAAGCTGCCCTGGGGCATTGTCACCAACAAGCCGGGTTTTCTCACCGAACCGCTCCTGGCAGCCCTGCCTGAACTCGCCAGTTGCGGCGTGACGGTGAGCGCCGACACCCTGCCGGTACGCAAGCCCGACCCAGCCCCCATGTTCTTTGCCTGCGAGCGGCTCGGCATCGCGGCGAGCCAGTGTCTCTATGTAGGGGATCACGTGCGCGACATCGAGGCTGGCCGCAATGCCGGCATGCGTACCGCGGTGGCTGGCTGGGGTTATCTCAATGATGACGAGGATCCCGCCCTCTGGGGCGCCGATCTTCACTTTGATACCGTGCAGGCCCTGCACCACTGGCTGCGTTACGAGCTGAGCTGACACGTTCATTGCCCATGACCGACAAGGCATCCGGATAGAGGTGGATCTGCGGGGCAACTTTGATGATGTCCCGATGGCCATGCGGGCATCGGCCCCGGCGCGCAGCTCTCCCCGCAGCACACCAGAGGGATCCCGGACGATCCCTCTTTTTACAGGCTTGGCAACCCCCCGAACGGCGTAACAGGACACCTTTTGACCCTGACTGCACAAGGGATGAGCAGACCGGATTTGCTAGTAAAAACACCCTGCTTTCGCAAGCAAAAAAAGTTATTTTAATTTTCCATCTTCGATCGCCGGACTTGCATTTGACGGATCGGACGGATGAAAACCCGTTCGCTGTGAGCGTCCACTAACTCCCGTCCCGACACCCACAATTTATCCACAGCTAATGCGTTATCCACAGATTGCATTACCGCATCGACCTCACTATCTTGTAGTTCGCATTAAAAATAACACTACATCTTGTGATTCATCGCACAATGCCTGCCCAGTTTCCCTCGACAGACGGAGCCGGGTTGCGCCATTGTGCGATGGCTTTTCGGGAATCAACCGATACCGGCAGGTATCAATGAAAGGGGTCATCAGCCAATGAACTTGTTTGTGACGAAGCGTAACGGACACAAAGAACCCATCGATCTGGATAAAATTCACCGTGTGCTCGACTGGGCTGCCGAGAAGCTCGACAACGTGTCGGTCTCCCAGGTGGAGCTCAAGTCCCACATCCAGTTCTATGACGGTATCCGTACCGCCGACATCCACGAGACCATCATCAAGGCTGCAGCTGACCTCATCTCCGAGCAAAGCCCGGACTACCAGTACATGGCTGCCCGTCTGGCCATCTTCCACCTGCGCAAGAAGGCCTACGGCCAGTTCGAGCCGCCCCACCTGTATCAGCACGTCGCCAGACTGGTGGACATGGGCAAGTACGACAAGCACCTGCTGGAAGACTACACCCAGGCGGAATTTGAGGAGCTGAACGGCTACCTCGATCACTGGCGCGACATGGACTTCTCCTACGCGGCGGTCAAGCAGCTCGAAGGCAAGTACCTGGTACAGAACCGCGTCACCGGCGAGATCTACGAGAGCCCGCAGTTCCTCTACATCCTGGTAGCGGCCTGCCTCTTCTCCAAGTATCCGAAAGATACCCGTCTGGACTACATCAAGCGCTTCTATGATGCGGTCTCGACCTTCAAGATCTCGCTGCCGACCCCGATCATGAGCGGCGTGCGCACCCCGACCCGCCAGTTCAGCTCCTGCGTGCTGATCGAGTGCGACGACAGCCTGGATTCCATCAATGCCACCGCCAGCGCCATCGTGCGCTACGTGTCCCAGCGCGCCGGCATCGGCATCAACGCCGGCCGCATCCGTGGTCTGGGCAGCCCCATCCGTGGCGGCGAAGCCTTCCACACCGGCTGCATCCCCTTCTACAAATACTTCCAGACTGCGGTGAAGTGCTGCTCCCAGGGCGGCGTGCGCGGCGGTGCGGCCACCCTGTTCTACCCGCTGTGGCACACCGAGGTGGAGAGCCTGCTGGTACTGAAGAACAACCGCGGCGTGGAAGAGAACCGGGTCCGTCACATGGACTACGGCGTGCAGATCAACAAGCTGATGTACCAGCGCCTCATCAAGGGCGGCGACATCACCCTGTTCTCCCCGTCCGATGCACCGGGCCTGTACGATGCCTTCTTCGCGGATCAAGACAAGTTCGAAGCGCTCTACGTCAAGTACGAGCAGGATCCGGCCATTCGCAAGAAGACCCTGAAGGCAGTGGATCTCTTCTCCCTGATGATGCAGGAGCGTGCAGGTACCGGCCGCATCTACATCCAGAACGTGGATCACTGCAACACCCACAGCCCGTTCGATCCGAGCGTGGCGCCGGTGCGCCAGTCCAACCTCTGCCTCGAGATTGCGCTGCCCACCAAGCCGCTCAACAACGTGGATGACGAGGACGGCGAGATTGCCCTGTGCACCCTCTCCGCCTTCAACCTGGGCGCCATCGAGAAGCTGGAAGATCTGGAAGAGATGGCCGAGCTGGCCGTGCGCGCTCTGGACGCCCTCCTCGACTATCAGGACTACCCGCTCAAGGCCGCCAAGAAGGGCAGCATGAACCGCCGCACCCTGGGGATCGGCGTCATCAACTACGCCTACTATCTGGCGAAAAACGGTGCCCGCTACTCCGACGGTTCCGGTCTGGCCCTGACCCACCGCACCTTCGAGGCGATCCAGTACTACCTGCTGAAGGCCTCCGTGCAACTGGCCCGCGAGTTCGGCCCCTGCCCGGCCTTCAACGAGACCACCTATGCCCAGGGTATCCTGCCCATCGATACCTATAAAAAGGATCTGGACACCCTGTGCAATGAACCCCTGCACCTGGACTGGGAAACCTTGCGCGAAGAGATCAAGACCGTGGGTCTGCGCAACTCCACCCTGACCGCCCTGATGCCGAGCGAGACCTCCAGCCAGATCTCCAACGCCACCAACGGCATCGAGCCGCCCCGCGGCCTGGTGTCGGTGAAAGCCTCCAAGGACGGCATCCTCAAGCAGGTGGTGCCGGAGTACCACCGCCTGAAGGATCAGTACGAACTGCTGTGGAAACAGCCGAGCGTCGACGGTTACCTGCAGCTGGTCGGCATCATGCAGAAGTTCGTGGATCAGGCGATCTCCGCCAACACCAACTACGACCCGGCCCGCTTCGAAGGCAACAAGGTGCCGATGAAGCAGTTGCTCAAAGACTTGCTGACCGCCTACAAATACGGTCTCAAGACCCTCTACTATCACAACACCCGTGATGGTGCCGACGACACCCAGACCGATCTGCAAGATGACGGCTGCGCTGGCGGGGCTTGCAAGATCTAACCGCGAAACGCACTGATAAACCGGGCGGGAGCATCAAGCTCCCGCCCTCCTGTTTTCCCTATTTCACGGCATTCGAACCATGGCTTACTCTACTTTTTGCCAGACCCAAAACGATCAGCTCAAGGAGCCGATGTTCTTCGGCCAGTCGGTCAACGTGGCCCGTTATGATCAGCAAAAGCACGACATCTTCGAGCGGCTGATCGAGAAGCAGCTCTCCTTCTTCTGGCGCCCGGAAGAGGTGGATGTCTCCCACGACCGCATCGACTTCCAGGCTCTGCCGCCCCACGAGCAGCACATCTTCATCTCCAACCTGAAGTACCAGACCCTGCTGGATTCCATTCAGGGCCGCAGCCCCAACGTTGCCCTGCTGCCCCTGGTCTCCATCCCGGAGCTGGAGACCTGGATCGAGACCTGGGCCTTCTCCGAGACCATCCACTCTCGCTCCTACACCCACATCATCCGCAACATCGTCAACAACCCGGGCCAGGTGTTCGACGACATCGTGACCAACGAGCAGATCTTGAAGCGCGCCGGCTCCATCAGCCACTTCTATGACGATCTCATCGAGGCCACCTCCGTCTATCACCTGCACGGTGAGGGGACTCACCGGATCGGGGATCGCGAAGTCACCATCAGCCTGCGGGAGCTCAAGAAGAAGCTCTACCTGTGCCTGATGAGCGTCAACGCCCTCGAAGCCATCCGCTTCTACGTGAGCTTCGCCTGCTCCTTTGCCTTCGCCGAGCGCGAGCTGATGGAGGGCAACGCCAAGATCATCAAGATGATCGCCCGTGACGAAGCGCTGCACCTGACCGGCACCCAGCACATGCTGAACCTGATGCGCAGCGGCAACGACGACCCCGACATGGCGGAGATCGCCGTCGAGTGCGAGCAGGCCTGCTTCGAGCTGTTCAAGGAAGCGGCCCTGCAGGAGAAGGAGTGGGCCGAGTACCTGTTCCAGGACGGCTCCATGATCGGCCTGAACAAGGACATCCTCTGCCAGTACGTGGAATACATCACCAACCTGCGCATGGCGGCCGTCGGCCTGCAACCGGCCTTTGCCGGCACCAAGCAGAACCCCATCCCCTGGATCAACACCTGGCTCTCCTCCGACAACGTGCAGGTGGCGCCCCAGGAAGTGGAAGTAAGCTCCTATCTGGTGGGTCAGATCGACAGTGAAGTGCACGCCGACGATCTCGGTGACTTCGAGCTGTGATGCAAGGCGACCTCTGCTGGCAGCCCATGATGCGGGAGAGCGACGTCCGTGAGTGACGCCACCGCCACCCTGAACGCGCCCCAGCATACCGCCACCACGGCGCCGGAAGGGCAAGCCCCCCAGGTACAGACCCTGGACGGTGTACTGCACCCCCATCCCGGCGAAAGCGTGCTGGAGACCCTGGAGCGCCACGGCCATCACGTGGAGTTCCAGTGCCGCAGCGGCTATTGCGGCGCCTGCCGCACCCCGCTGCTGGCGGGCAAGGTGCACTACGCCGCCGTCCCGCTCGCCTTTGTCTCCCAGGGGGAGTGCCTCCCCTGCTGCTGTCAGCCGGTGGGCGCCATCAAGCTCGATATCCGAAAGGGCTGACGGCCCTTATCGCCAGATCTGCCCCGCAAACAAAAAGCCGCCGGATTGCTCCGGCGGCTTTTTTCATGGGAATGTCCCGTCTCTTGAGGGAAATGAGGGGCCATGGCCCCTCTTACATTACAACCCGGGGGGGTTACAACCAGGGGGCGGCAGTCGGCCCGTGGTGCAGACCCAGCTTCCAGACCCGGCCAAAATGCTTGTAGTGACCGGCCGCGACACCGGCTTTCTCCCCCATACCGTGGTAGAGATCGAGGTGCCCCTTCTTCACCGCGCCCCCCACATCCAGCGCAATCAGCAGGCGCAGCTGGTGCTTGCCGGTCCAGTTGCCCTCTTTGTCCAGCAGCGGCACTTCCGCGAGGATGGGGGTGCCCATGGGCAGCAGAGTCTTGTCGGCAGCCACCGCCGCCATGGGCAAGAGCGGAATGCCGGCAGCCCCCACCACGTCATTGGTGGGACGGCGCTCGAAGAAGACATAGGAGGGGTTCTGCTCCACCAGCTCCTTCACGCTCTCTTCCGGCTGACGGTTGGCCCACTCCTTGATGGCCTTCATGGACATCTGCTCCTTGGGCACTTCGCCACGGTCGATGAGCACCCGGCCAATGCTGACATAGCCGTGGCCGTTCTTGCCGCTGTAGCCGAGGTACTGCAGCCGGTCGTCATCGCCGTAGTGAACGAAGCCGGAACCCTGCACGTCCATCAGGAAGTTGTCGATGAGGGACTTGCTGTAGCCCAGCTCCAACCCCCGGTTGGCCAACGCCCCCCGGTGGATCTCGGCCCGGCTCGGGCAGCGACCGCCGCAGTTGGGCATGGCATAGATGGGATACTTGTACTGGGCGTCCGGGCGATGGCGCACCTCCAGCACCGGCGAGTAGTAGCCGGTGAAGAGCACGTTGCCCATGCGGTCGGCACCGCCAAGCTGCGCCAGGCTGATGCCGTACTGGGTGATATGGGCGGGATTGCCCCCATTGGCGACCCAGCGTGAGAGCTGACGGTAGAGCTCCCCATAGCGGCTCGCCATGCGGCCGGAGCGTTCCATCACCATCCGGCTCTGGGGACCGAACTTGCTGTAATCGGCGCGGGCGCGGCTGTTGACCCGCTCTACCCGCACCAGATCCCCCGGCAGGGCACCATCCAGATACTGCTTGCCCAGATTCACAGGGATCTCGCAGTTCAGAAAACATCCGGATTCCGCCTTCTTCTGGGGCACCTTGACCGGTTCAGGGTTGCCCGCACAACCGGCCAGCCCCACCACGGCGGCGGCCAACCAGTACGCATGTCTATTCATATGTCCTCATATAACACCGAGTGTCTTGCACGGCGGGGAAGATGCCAAAATTGCCCGGGGAAAGCAAACGCCTTCACGCCCCTGACGACGGATTTCTCCTGCCGTGATCTTCTGGGTTATAACAAGGTGACAAGGTGTGAGAGGTCATGGATGGAACAGCTCGAAATCTTCCCGCTCCAGAGCCCCTGTGTCGGGGTCTGCGAACTGAACAACAAGGGGTATTGCAAGGGATGCCTGCGAAGCCGCGAGGAGCGTTTCAACTGGCTTGCCATGACCCCTGCCCAGCAGCAGGAGGTGATGCGCCTGTGCCGCAACCGCAAGGCCAGGGTCGAGGCCGCTCGCCGCAAGGCGCAGGCCGAAGAGGCGGCCGATCCGCCGCCCCCGCCAGGCTGGGATTTTTAAATCCCACGTTGCCCCTCCCCCCAACAAGAAAGGCGGCCCCAGGGCCGCCTTGTCATGAAGAGTGTGTCACGCCGTGACGCCCTCAGGCGGTCGCCAGCTTGGCCTGCTCCTCGCCACGCTTGAGCATGGCGTAAGCCACCCCGGTCACCAGAGAACCGGCCGCGATCGCCAGGATGTACATCATCACATGGCTGATGGCGTTCGGGATGAAGAGCACGAACAGACCACCGTGGGGTGCCACCAGCTCGCAGCCGAACAGCATGGAGAGCGCACCGGTCAGGGCACCGCCCGCCATGCAGGCCGGGATGACGCGCATGGGGTCCTTGGCGGCAAACGGGATGGCCCCCTCGGAGATGAAGCACAGACCCAGCACGAAGGAGGCCTTGCCCGCCTCCTGCTCCGCCTTGATGAACTTTCTGCTGGCCAGGAAGGTCGCGATCCCCATCCCCAGTGCAGGCACCATGCCGGCGGCCATGACCGCTGCCATGGGGGCATAGGTCTTGGAGGCGAGCAGGCCGACACCGAAGGCATAAGCCGCCTTGTTGACCGGGCCACCCATGTCGAAGCACATCATGGCGCCGATGATGACACCCAGCAGCACGGCGTTGGCAGAGCCCATGTTGTTGAGGAACTCGGTCATGGCATTCATGATGCCCGCCACCGGGCCACCCACCACGTAGATCATCACCAGACCGGTGAACAGGCTGGCAAAGAGCGGAATGATGAGGATGGGCTTGAGGGCTTCCAGGGTGACCGGCAGGCGCACCTTGTCGCTCAGGAACTTGGCGCTGTAACCGGCGAGGAAGCCGCCGACGATGCCGCCAAGGAAACCGGCGCCGAGCGAGCTTGCCAGCATACCGGCGATCATGCCGGGCGCCAGACCCGGACGGTCGGCGATGGAGTAGGCGATGTAGCCTGCCAGCACCGGGATCATCAGGGCGAAGGCGGAGCCGCCACCGATCTTCATCAGGGCCGCGGCCAGCGTCCCCTCTTCCTTGAACGCTTCAATGCCGAAGATGAAGGAGAGCGCGATGATAAGGCCCCCCGCTACCACCATGGGCAGCATGAAGGAGACACCGGTCAGCAGGTGCTTGTAGGGGCCCGCCTTTTCCTCTTTCTTGACCGCAGCCGCGCCGCTGTGGCGATAGACCTTCGCCTCGGTCCAGGCCTTGTCGAGCTCGGCCCGGGTTTTCTTCAGGGCAGCCCCCGTGCTGGTGCGATAGACCGGCTTGCCGTCAAAGCGCGCCATGTCCACCTCGATGTCAGTGGCGAGGAACACCAGATCGGCGGCGGCAATCTCGTCCGCCGTCAAGGCATTCTGGGCACCGACCGATCCCTGGGTCTCGACGCGGATCTGGTGACCCAGCTGCTTGGCCATGGTCTCCAGGGCCTCGGCCGACATGAAGGTGTGGGCCACCCCGGTCGGGCAGGCCGTCACCGCCACGATGCGCTTGGCACCGCTGGTCGGTTTGGCAACGGCAGGTGCCGCCTCATGGCGATAGACGCTGGCACCGCTTCGCGCGGCTTCCAGCAGGGCAGCGGGATCCTGGAGCGCCAGATCCATGTCGCCCCGATAGAGCGACTTGCCGTCATAGGCGGCCAGATCCACCGGTGCGCTGGCAACGACCAGCACCAGGTCGGCGGCGGCAATCTGCTCTTTCGAGGGAACCTGACGGGGCTGCACGCTGGACTCGACGTCGAGGGTGAGCTCCCAGCCAGCCAGTTTGGCCTGCTGTTCTATCCGTTTTGCAGCCAGAAAGCTGGTGGCAATGCCCGCCGGGCAAGCCGTAACCAGAATTGCTTTCATTGGGCATCTCCTGAGTTAGCCATCAAATGGGGTTGGGGTTGAGTCGGTGCCAGATCATCCAGACGCTGTACGCGCACCTGCTCGAGTAACGGTTTGAGCACATTGATATCGTTGAAGCCGACCGCGACCTGGCTCACCGCCAGTGCCGAGACGGCGGTGGCCAGACGCAGGGTCTGCTCCGGCGTCCAGTCTAGGCTCATGCCATGGACCAGGCCCGCCACCAGGGAGTCGCCGGCACCCACGGTGCTGACCACCTCCATGCGCGGCGGAATCGCCTGCCAGGTGGCATCCGGTGCAAACCAGATGAGGCCGTCGGCACCATTGGAGATCACCACGTTGGGGATCCCGCTTGCCTGCAGCGCGCGGGCGCACTCGGCCTGCTCGCTCAGGGTCTTCACGGGACGACCGGCCCACTGGCTCAGCTCTTCCAGGTTGGGTTTGACCAGGGTCGGCGCCGCCTTGATCCCTTCGCTCAACGCCGCGCCGCTGCAATCGAAGATCACCTGCTTGCCCTTGGCCTTGAGCAGGCGGATCAGATGGCCACAGTAATCGGGGGACACCCCTTTGGGCAGGCTGCCCGCCAGCACGAACCAGTCGGTGTGGGGAGCCAGTCGCTCCAGCGCCGCTTCCAGGGCGCTGACATCGCCTTCCTGCACGGCGAGTCCCGGCAGATTGAGATCGGTCACCCGGCCGGATTGTTCGGAGATCTTGACGTTGATCCGGGTGTCGCCCGCCACGCGCACGAAGTGATCGGCAAGGGCACGTTCCTCGAACAGGGAGACGAAGCTCTGCTGGTTGCCCTCACCGAGCCAGCCGGTCAGGCCTACGTCACGGCCGAGATCTTTCAAGACCATGGCGACGTTGATCCCCTTGCCCGCGGCGCGCAAGTTGGCCTCGCTCACCAGATTGACCTCGCCAGGGTGCATGGCCTCCAGACGGGTGGTGAGATCGAGCGCGGGATTGAGGGTGATGGTGACGATGTCCATCAGTGCGCCCCCTCGCCCAAGCCGGCGGCAATGGCTTCGCCAATGCCCTTGAGGGCTGCTTCGGCATCCGCTCCTTCGGCGCGAAACGCCAGACGATGACCGCACTTGACCCCAAGCCCGATCACCTTCATCAGGCTCTTGGCAGAGACGGCTTCACCGCTGCCATCGAGGTTGGCGACGCGGATGTCGGATTCATACTCCTTGGCCACCTTGACCAGCATGGCGCCCGGACGGGCGTGCAGACCGTGGGGGTTGATGATGGTGAAGGTCTCGGACAGCCCGCTCGCCGGACCCGCCTGCAACATGGCAAGACCGTCGCTGCCAGAAAGGGTGGCCAGCTGGCCGGCTGCGGCCAGCTTGGCCAGATTCTCGAGTTGCGGCAAATGGCCGCTATCTGCGGCACACAGCAGCAGCAGGGCGCTGACCGGCAATTCACCGACGTTCAGCGGGGTGCTCGGGGTGGCCAGCACCCAACCGGTCTGGGCCGCTTGCGCACGGGCCAGCCAGATGCCCTCCCCCAGGTGAACAGGCTGGCTGGCCAGGAGGGCGCTCACCATGGCGGCGTCTCCCCAGCCTGCGGATTTGGCGCGGGCCGCAGCCCCCAGCAGCAACTGCTCCTGGTCGTCGGCCGGGAAGTCCGCCAGGGTCAGGTATTGCACCTCTTTGGCGGCAGTCGCGCCAGTCAGGATATTGATGATGGTCTCTTCGTCGGTCGCCCCCTTGAGCTGGGCTGCGGCCTGCTCGTCACCCAGCACGTGGGTGAGCTGGCGCAAAATGCCCAGATGCTCGTCGGACTTGGCGGCGATGCCGATGGCGACGTAGGCAATCTGCCCCTCGTCCCACTCGATGCCGTGGGGGAACTGGGCTACCATGACGCCGGTGCTCTTCACCAGATGACGGGTGTCCGTGGTGCCGTGGGGAATGGCAATACCGCTGCCAAGATAGGTGGCGTGCTGCGCTTCCCGCGCCAGCATGCCGTCCACGTAACCTGCTTCAACCAGACCGGCGTCGGTCAGTTTGCTTGCCAGCAGTGCGATGGCGTCCGCCTTGGTCGTCACCGATTGTCCCAGCAGGATTTGCTGTCGCGCCAACTTCAACATAGAGATTCTCCATCAGGTCCGGCTTCGCCTCGCGGCGTACCGGCTCAACTCAACTCGATTTTCGGGTAACTTGCCTGCTGACAATAGACGGTGATCTCTCGCTTTGGTGAGCCGGAACCCATTTCCAAGTGCAGATAATCATCCGTTACTGACAAGCTGAATCGTTTCATTTACACTCAGACTGAATCGTTTCAGCGCATTGTTCAAGATCCCGCAGAAAGTACGTTTCAATGATATGATCCCGCGCACACTTTTCGGCGCCCCAACCAGGAACCGGCGCGGGCCTTGCAACTCAAACAGAGCCAACATGATGAAACTGGATGAAATCGCCGCGCTGGCCGGTGTCTCTCGCACCACCGCCAGCTATGTGATCAATGGCAAGGCCGATCAATACCGCATCAGCCAGGCAACCCGCGACAAGGTGATGGCCGTGGTCCATGCCCACAACTATCAGCCGGACAGCCGCGCCGCTTCCCTGCGCGGCGGCCAGACCCGCACCCTCGGCTTCATCCTGCCCGACCTCGAAAACGCCAGTTACGCCAAGCTCGCCAAGCGCCTGGAGCAAGGGGCCCGCACCCAGGGATATCAGTTGCTCATCGTCTGCTCGGAGGACGATCCGGACACCGAAAAGGAGCTGGCCCGGATGCTGGTGAGCCGCCATGTGGACGCGCTCCTGGTGGCAAGCTGCCTCCTCCCGGCGGATCCCTTCTACCTGGAGCAGCAGTCCAGGGGCGTGCAGATCCTCGCCATCGACCGTGCCATGGCCACCGAGCACTTCGTCACCGTGGCGAGTGAAAACCAGAAGGCGAGCCTGGACCTCACCACCTCCCTGCTCACCCCGGCCATCGGTCATATCGCCTTGATCACTGCACTGCCGGAACTGACGATCAGTCAGGAGCGAAAAGCGGGCTTCGAACAGGCCATTGCCAGTCACAGTGCGACCCGCCACCTGTGTGAAGGGGCCCACTTCTCGCGCACCGAAGGGTATCGCCTGATCAAGACGCTCCATCAGCAGCTCGGGCAACTGCCCGAGGCGCTGATCACCACCTCCTACATCCTGATGGAGGGGGTGCTCGACTACCTGCTGGAGCAGGAGGCTGACATGAGCCAGCTCGCCATGGCTACCTTCGGGGATGACCGCCTGCTCGATTTCCTCCCCTTTGGCATCAACTCCCTGCCCCAGCAGCACGACGCCCTGGCAAGCCAGGCCCTGACGCTGGCCCTCAAGGCGGTCAATGGCGACTACCAGAGCGGCCTGCACTATGTGAGCCGTACCCTCAAACGCCGCCGCTGACACGGAACGGACGTGCCGAAGGCGACCACGGTCGCCTTTGCGTGTTTTTACGCCATCCACTCCAGACAACTGTCATCATTTATTTCCACATAAGCGCCTTTCACAGTAGAACCTTCGCTCACTCCCGCTTGTTTTCGATATTTTAATCGGCTAACGTGGCAACCCTGTTTTACAACCTGCAGCTGTTCGTAACGATGTCTCCACTCCGATATTGCTAGCCTCCGGCCTTCCCCCGGAGGCACCCCGACACCTTGCACCCAGCCACCCTTCATGATGCTTTTTTAGATTCGGATGGATAACATGAATACCAAGACCCTAGGTTGTACCCTGTTGATTGCAGGCACCACCATAGGCGCCGGCATGCTGGCCCTGCCGCTGGCCTCCTCGTCCCTGGGCGGCCCCGCCACCCTGATGCTGATGATCGGCCTCTGGGCCCTGATGGCCTTCACCGCCATGCTGCAGGTGGAAGCCAGCCTCAGCACCGGCAAGTGGTACCTCCACCAGCTGGCGGATCACCTGCTCGGCCCCTGGGGCAAGGGCATCGCCTCCTTCTGCATCCTGATGCTGTTCTACGCCCTGGCCTCCGCCTACATCAGCGGCGGCAGCAGCCTGCTGGCCCAGGCATTGGCCGATGCCGGCCTTCCCCTCGGCCAGGAGCAGGCAGCCTGGGTCTTTACCCTGCTGTTTGGCGGCATGGTGTGCGTCGGCACCAGGCAGGTGGATTACCTCAACCGCCTGATGTTCACCGTGAAGCTGGTGATCATGGTGGCGGTGCTGGCGCTGCTGCTGCCCCGCGCCCAGGGGCAGCACCTGCTCTCCATGCCCCTCGGGGAAGGCCTGCTGCTGGCGGGCCTGCCGGTCATCTTCACCTCCTTCGGCTTCCACGGCTCCATCCCGAGCGTCATGCTCTACCTCGGGGACAACCCCAGGCAGTTGCGCCGGGTCTTCGTGTGGGGCTCCGCCTTGCCACTCGTGCTCTACGTGCTGTGGCAGGTCGCCATCCTGGGGCTGCTGGGCCAGCAATCCCTGATCCAGACCGGCGGCGCCCTGGACAGCCTGCTGGCCAACGTCGGCGGCCTGGTGAGCTGGCCCGCCTTCAACCAGGCGATGCATCTGTTTGCGGATCTTGCGCTCGCCACCTCCTTCCTCGGGGTGACCCTGGGACTGTTCGACTTCATGGCCAAGGTGACCCGTCGCAAGGACAACTGGCAGGGCCGCACCCAGACCGGCCTCATCACCTTCGTGCCGCCCCTGCTGTTCGCCCTCTACTTTCCGCAAGGCTTCATCATGGCGCTGGGTTACGCCGCCATTGCGCTGGCGGTGCTGGCGGTGCTGCTGCCGGTGGCTCTGGTGTGGCAGAGCCGCAAGCAGGCCGAGGCAGACCACTACCGCGTCCCGGGTGGCGTGCTGGCCCTGGGTCTGGCCGGTGCCATGGGGGTACTGATCGTCGGGGTGCAGGTCAGCGTCAGCATGGGGCTGCTGCCCGCCCTCTGATCTCCCCGACCCGACAAGCAGAAACGCCGCAAAGAGACACGCCCCGCCAACCCAGTTGGCGGGGCGTTTCATTGGCACGGGCTCACTTGGCCGACCCACGCCCCTCCTCGCGAAATCCATCCAATAATGAACATTTGAGTGCAACCATGTATAGATATGTACATGACTGCGCCCCTGCCCTACACTGCTTAGCAGACAACTCATGATCCCGTGCCCGTCTGGCACGCCAACCCGGGAGGCAACATGGTCGCCACCGCATCTCTTCCCCGGCAACAGCCCGCCGTCGATCCCAGCAAGGCCCTGCCCGTGGTGTTTCGCATCCTGGACAAATGGCAGTGCAGCACGGATGAACAGCTCAGGCTGCTTGGCATTACCTCCCGCTCCACCCTGAACAAGTACAAGGAGGCCAGCGGCGGCATTCGGCTGAGCGCCGATCTCCAGGAGCGGATGAGCTATTTGCTCAACATCCACAAGAGCCTGCGGCTACTGTTCAGCCTGGATGAGAGCATCTATGGCTGGGTGCGCAAACCCAACAGCCACCCCTTCTTTGCCGGGCGCAGCGCCATGGAGGTCATGCAGGGTGGGCGGGTGGCCGATCTCTACGAAGTGGCCACCCGGCTGCACGCCTGGCGCGGGGAGATGGCCTGATGTCCTCCCCGCCCTTGCGCGCCTTCCACAATGCATGCGCCTATCGCATCATTCCGAGCCGCTTTCCCCCCATCTGCCTCTATGAAGACGTCGCTACCGCCGACGAGCTGGAGGCGGTCTGGGCCGTCGAGGCCCTGACCAACGACAGGCTGAGGGAAGAAGCGGGCGAGCTGATGCGGGTGCCCAGGGAAGACTGGCTGGTGGGGCTGCCCGGCGGCAGCTATGTGATGGCCGCCTTCACTCACCTCAATCCCGAGGGTGCCCGTTTCACCACGGGGGACTTTGGCGGCTACTATTGTGCCCCCTCCCTCGACACCGGCATCAAGGAGACGGTCTACCACAGGGAGCGGATCTTCGGGTACACCCGGGAGCCGGCCCAGAAGGTGCAGATGCGGGTGATCCAGGCGCAGTTCAGCGCCAGCCTCATCGACATCACGGGCCCGGCGTTTCTGCCAGGCCCCCTCTATCACGCCACCGATTACGGCCCCGCCCAGGCCTTCGCCCGGGAGCAGAAGGTCGCCGGGGCGGACGGCATCCACTACCGCTCGGTGCGCCACCCCGGTCACGACTGTCACGTGCTCTATCGCCCCCGCCTGGTCAGCCGTGTGGACCACGCCCGTCATCTGGAGTACCACTGGAGCGGCGAGGCCATCACCCATGTGCTGGAGATCCGCCTCTACGGTGAATAGCGTCTACCAGGACAAAAAAAGCCCCGCCAGATTGTCGGGGCTTTTTGTATCAACCGAACAGTGGGGGAGCCTGGCTCCCTGACCGCTTACTGGTTGTGGCTGGCGCGACGGGGACGACGGGCCTGGGCCGGCTTCGCGGCGCCATCAGCCGGACGCTGACCACCCTGAGGCTTGGGCTTGCCGCCGTTGCCAGTGCGATTGCCACCGCCGTTACCACCGCCGCCATTGCCGGAGCGACCGGCCCCCTGACGCTGGCCTTGACCTTGCGGACGCGGCGCACGGCGCTGCTCGCTCGGATCCCGCGGCTCTTTGCGAAGCGGCGCACCGATACCACGGGCGATGTTGTCGAGGGTCTCGCGGGAGGCTTCAAAGCCGGCCACCTGCTCGCAGGGGATGTTCTGCTTGGTCAGGCGCTCGATGGCCTTGATGAGCTTGCCTTCATCGGCCGCGACCAAGGAGATGGCGTGACCGGCGGCGCCGGCACGGCCGGTACGACCGATACGGTGCACGTAATCTTCCGCCACGTTCGGCAGCTCGAAGTTGACCACCTGCGGCAGTTTGTCGATGTCCAGGCCACGGGCGGCGATGTCGGTCGCCACCAGCACCTTGACGCTGCCATCCTTGAAACCGGCCAGGGCACGGGTACGGGCACCCTGGCTCTTGTTGCCGTGGATGGCGGCGGCGCTGACGCCGTTCTTGTCGAGGGTCTCGGCAACGCGGTTGGCCATGTGCTTGGTACGGGTGAACACCAGCACCTGCTGCCAGTCGTTGCTGGTGACCAGGTGACTCAGCAGGGCAATCTTGTTGGCTTTGTCGCAGGGGTGTACCAGCTGCTCGATGCGCTCGGCGGTGCTGTTGCGCGGGGTCACTTCGATCACCGCCGGGTTGTCCAGCAGACCGGTGGCAAGCTCGCGAATTTCGTCGGCGAAGGTGGCGGAGAAGAGCAGGTTCTGACGCTTCTTCGGCAGCAGGGCCAGGATGCGGCGGATGTCGCGGATAAAGCCCATGTCGAGCATGCGATCCGCTTCGTCCAGTACCAGGATCTCCACTTCATCGAACTTGACGGCGTTCTGGTTGTAGAGATCCATCAGGCGGCCCGGGCAGGCCACCAGCACGTCCAGACCACGGCGGGTCGCCATCATCTGGGGGTTGATGCTCACGCCGCCAAATACCACGTGGCTGCGGATCGGCAGGTGTTTGCCGTAGTTGCGCACGCTCTCGCCCACCTGGGCGGCCAGCTCGCGGGTCGGGGTCAGCACCAGGGCACGGATGCGATTCGGGGAGACCTTGCGCTTGCTTTCAGTCAGACGCTGCAGCATCGGCAGGGTGAAACCTGCGGTCTTGCCGGTCCCGGTCTGGGCGGCGGCCATCAGATCACGGCCAGCCAGTACCGCCGGGATCGCTTGTTGCTGGATGGGAGACGGGGTGTCGTAGCCTTGCTCGGCAACGGCACGCAACAAGGGTTCGGCCAGACCGAGGGAAGTAAAACTCATAGTTACCTGCTAGGGATAGGGGCGCCAAAGATCGTGGTGGGGCTCCTCTGCTGAGCCGATGCCATCTCACAGGATCCGGGCCTATAGAGAAAACAACGATTTCCCCGGGGAGCAGAGCAAAGGGGAAAGAATAGAGGCGCAGTCTAACGGAGTTGGCGCACTTAGACGAGGAAAATGTGATGCGCCTCCCAGCACGGCTGGAAATAGGGACGAAGGCAGGACAAAATGGCCCGAATCGCCGTATGTATCAATGCCCCTGCGCAGCCTGCCGGGGACGGCGCGATACACGGAACAGGAGGTTTTGATTGAAACGGAAGTTCACCCCCACCGCCCGGCGCATGCTGGGCCTCGTCCTGCCCCTGCTCTTCGCCCAGCCCCTCGCCGCCAGGGAGACCCTGTCGGTGGCCTGGAGCCACTGGCCCCCTTTCAGTCAAATCGCTGCCGACGGCACCCTCGGTGGACTGGACGTGACCCTGACCCGCCAGATCCTGGGCAAGGCAGGCGTGGAGCCCGCCTTTCGCAACCTCCCCTGGGCCCGGGCCCTCTACCTCATGGAGCGCCAGCAGCTGGACGTGGCCATGGGCGCCCTGAAAACCCCCGAGCGGGAGCGGTTCGCCCGCTTCTCCGCCCCCTATCGGCGCGCCAGCTTCGTGCTGCTGAGCCAGCGCCCGCAGGCCGGGGAGCCCGACGGCTGGCAAGGGCTCACAGAGCTGGCAACCCTCTGCCAGGCCAAGGGGCTTCGACTTGGCAAGCTGCGGGGTACCCGCCCCCTGCCGATGAACGAGGAGTGCCCTGCCCTCGGGCAGGCGAGTGAATACAACAGCGATGACAGGCTGCTCACTCTCTTGCTGGCGCGCCGCCTCGACGGCGTCATCATGGAGTGGCAATACGCCCGCTACCGGCTCGGCCAGCTCGGGGCGAGCGACGCCATCCAGTGTCAGGTGCTCTTGCACCAGCAGCCGGTGCGCCTGATGTTTGCCAAAGAGGCCGTGAACGATGAGGCGCTCGCCCGCATTGATGCCGCCATCGCCACCCTGCCCTCACCGGACCCCGCCTTTGCGCCGCCCCGCTGCCGCCTGGACGCAACCCGGCACCCATCGCTCTCGACGCCATCGGCCCCCTGAGGCTGGCGCCGGCAAAAAACCATGAAAATGGCGACCCTGGGGTCGCCTTGTGGTATCTGGTGATCACTCACCCTGCCCGCAGCATGATCAGCGCAGCTGTGGGGTCTGGGTGTGCACGCCCTGGTTCTGGGCGCGGTGGCGCAGCAGGTGATCCATCAGCACCAGGGCCAGCATGGCCTCGGCGATGGGCACGGCACGGATGCCGACGCAGGGGTCGTGACGCCCCTTGGTGATCATCTCGGTGGCCTCACCGCTGGTGGTGATGGTCTTGCCCGGCACCGTGATGCTGGAGGTGGGCTTGAGGGCCATGCTCACCACGATCTCCTGACCCGACGAAATGCCCCCCAGGATGCCCCCCGCATGATTGCTGGCAAAGCCGGTCGGAGTCATCTCGTCCCGGTGCTCCGAGCCTTTTTGCTCCACCACCGCGAAGCCGTCACCGATCTCCACCCCTTTCACCGCGTTGATGCCCATCATGGCGTGGGCGATGTCGGCGTCGAGGCGGTCGAACACCGGCTCCCCCAGGCCCACCGGCACGTTGCGCGCCACGACACACACCTTGGCCCCCACGCTGTTGCCCTCTTTCTTGAGGGCACGCATGTATTCATCGAGCGCCTCCAGCTTGCCCGCATCGGGGAAGAAGAAGGGGTTCTGCTCGATCTGGCTCTCGTCGAACCCTTCCGCCTTGATGGGGCCGAGCTGGGAGAGAAAACCCACGATCTCGATGCCGTGCACCTGTTTCAGGTACTTCTTGGCGATGGCCCCCGCCGCGACCCGCATGGCGGTCTCGCGGGCCGAGGAGCGGCCGCCGCCACGGTAGTCACGCTGGCCGTACTTCTGGTGATAGGTGTAGTCGGCGTGGCCGGGTCGGAACAGATCCTTGATCTCGGAATAGTCCTTGGAGCGCTGATCGGTGTTCTCGATGAGCAGCCCGATGGAGGTGCCCGTGGTCTTGCCCTCGAACACCCCGGAGAGGATCTTCACCTCGTCCGCCTCGCGGCGCTGGGTGGTGTAGCGGGACGTGCCGGGCTTGCGCCGGTCCAGATCCCCCTGCAAATCGTCTTCGCTTATCTCCAGCCCCGGCGGGCAGCCGTCGACCACGGCGCCCAGCGCCAGACCGTGGCTCTCGCCGAAGGTGGTGACCCGAAAGAGTTGGCCGAAACTGTTCCCTGCCATGGATGCTCCTTGCTGCTTAGTTCTTGTAAATGGCGAAATGGGCCTGGTACTGCTCGAGCTCTGCGCGGGTCATCACAAAGACGCCGTGACCGCCGTTCTCGAACTCGACCCAGGTGAAGGGCACCTCGGGGAACTGGGCTTCCAGGTGGATCATGCTGTTGCCCACCTCGACCACCAGCACGCCATTCTCTTTCAGGAAGTCGGCGGCATTGGCCAGCAGGCGCTTGGTGAGCTTGAGGCCGTCGGAGCCCGACGCCAGGGCCAGCTCAGGCTCGTGGCGAAACTCCTCCGGCAGATCCGACATGTCTTCGGAGTCCACATAGGGCGGGTTGGAGACGATGAGATCGTACTTGTCACCGGCCGGCAGATCCCGGAACAGATCGGAGCGAATGGGGATGACCTGCTGCTCGAGACCGTGATCGTTGATGTTGCGCTCGGCCACGTTGAGGGCATCGACGCTGATGTCGATGGCATCCACTTCCGCATGGGGGAACTCGTGGGCCATGATGATGGCGATGCAGCCGGAGCCGGTGCACAAGTCCATGATCCGGGTCGGTTCGTCTTTCAGGAAGGGGGCGAAGCGGTTGGCCACCATCTCGGCGATGGGGGAGCGCGGAATGAGCACCCGCTCGTCCACATAGAACTCCCAGCCCGCATACCAGGCCTTGTTGGTCAGGTAAGGCGCCGGAATGCGCTCCTGCACGCGGCGGATGATGAGCTCGGCGATGCGGTGGCGCTCGCTGGTGGTCAGGCGGGAGTGGCGCATGCCCGGATCCACGTCCGGCGGCAGATGTAACGCGGGCAGCACCAGTTGCACGGCCTCATCCCAGGCGTTGTCGGTACCATGTCCGTAGAAGATCCCGGCGTCGTTGAAACGACTCATGGCCCAGCGCAACATGTCCTGGATGGTGTGCATTTCGGCAACCACCTCATCGATAAATATCTTGTCCAAATCCACCTCCAAGTCGAGTAATATCCGGCCCGAGAATTTTATACAGCGAGCAAGACGAGTACCTGATGAAAAAAACGCCCTCACTCACAGACGAGGAAAGCCTGCTGTTTCGTGATGCTGTCAAAGGTACCCGGAAAATTAAGCAAGATACCATAAGGGCCTCCTCAAGCCCGGTCAAGCAGAAACGCGAAGTGCGCGAGAGCCGCGAAAAGCTTGGGGTTGACCACTTTTTCAGCGACGAGTATCAGCCCCATCTCGAGGCGGACGGGCCGACCCGTTACGTGCGCGACGACGTGTCAAAATTCGAGCTGAAAAAGCTCAAGCGCGGCAGCTACCCGCCGGAGATTTATCTGGATCTGCACGGCATGAACCAGCACCAGGCCAAGCAGGAGCTGGCGGCCCTGCTCACCCTGTGCCGAAAAGAGAACATCCACGTCGCCTCGGTGATGCACGGCATCGGCAAGCACATCCTCAAGCAGCGCATCCCGAGCTGGCTGGCCCAGCACCCCGCTGTGCGCGCCTTTCACCAGGCGCCGCGGGAGTGGGGGGGCGAGAGCGCCATCCTGGTGCTGCTGGACATCGAGGAGTGACCCCCTTCCCCGCCCCGCCTTGCTCCGGGCGAACGCCATAAAAAAACCACCGCCAGCTTGCGGTGGTTTTTTCTTGGCGCCCCACAGGGGTCAGCCGGCGGCTTCCATATGGCGCTTGAAGTTATCCAGGATGCTCTGCCACCCCGCCCGCTGCTGTTCGCCGCTGTGCAGGGACTCGGCATCGAACCGCTCCTCCACCCGGGTGCCCCCCTGCTCTGCCACGAACCGCACGCTCACCTCGCGGCCATCGTCCATGACGTAGCCGAGCCCCGTCGGCGCTGTGACCTCGGTGAAGGTCCCCTCGAAATCGAACCCCGTGCTGCCATCCCGCGCCGCCATGTGGTGGCAAAAACGCCCGCCCACCCGCAGGTCCACCCAGCTTTGGGGGGCAGTGCCACTGCGGGGAGGCGGCGTTCCACGCCATGATGCTGGCGGGGGTGTTCCAGCCCTGCCACACATCGGCAATCGGCCTGGCAACCCAGACGCTGACGCTTATCTTCATCTCTCTGCTCCTCTGGCTTTCCTGCACTTTTTGCACTGTGGCACTGTGGCACTGTCATGCCACGCCGGGCGCATCGGGCTGCGCCAAAAAATGGGCCACCAAGGCATTGGCATGGCCGTGACCCATGGCGTGTTCGCCCTTGAGCCAGGCCACCAGGGCCATGTGTTTGCGCTCCTCCCGCCCTGCCAGCAGGGTCAGCCAGTGGGCGATGGGCCGGCCGTATTTCTGCTCGATGGCAGGAAAGTAGGAGGCAGGCCCCTTCACCTTCGGTTGTTCATCCATGATGGCTTCTCCTCGGGGTGAGTACAGGCTCAGGGTTTGGGGGCGAACTGCTCGAACACCTGCTGTCCGGTCAGGGTCGGGGTGTCGTTCTTGAGAGCATAGAAGTCGGGCTTCTCGTCGATGAAGATCTGCCCGGTGAGTTCGAACTCCTGATCCTGAAACAGGCCGGCGGAGAGGATGTACTCTTCCGTCGGCAACAGATGGTAGAAAAGATGGGTGCCGCAGGTGGGGCAGAATCCGCGCTCCGCCCACTCCGACGAGCGGTAGGCCACCGGGGCCATCCCGGTGAACCGCACGCCCTTGCCCCCGTGCACCGCGAACATGGGCCCCCCTGACCAGCGCCGGCACATGGCGCAGTGACACAGGTTGACCTCCTTGTGATCGCCGCTCGACACGGTGATCCCGCCACACAGACAATGTCCTTCCATGATGCCTCCTGAGAGTTGGGGCGACAGACCGGGCGAACGGGTGCTCGCCTTCTTGCCGCACCAGATGAAGTAGCACGGGATCCGGGGGGCGACAACTGACCATACCGGGGCCTTACCGCGAGGCTGAGGCTCCCGGAGCGGGAAAATCCCCCTCTTTATTCATCGTATGAATGACTCAACACACCCCATGCACCGGATAAATAATGGTCAGGTTCCCTCCTGCAAGGCGATGCGATTCCCCTCGCAATCCCGACACTCCGCCACCCGGAGGCTCTCCCCGACCCGGGTGACTGGATAGAGACAGGCCCCGCCCGATGCCAGTGCCCGGGCCATGGCCCCCTCGATGTCAGCCACCCGCAGATAGATCCGGGTGCCATCCAGGCTCGGCACATAGCTCTCCCCCTTCGCCAGGGCGCCGGAGCAGCCCGCCGTGCCACTTTCCAGGGGAAAGAGCGCCATCTCGTTGCCATCGATCTGCACCCGCTCCAGCACCGTCTCGAAGACCCCCTCATAGAAGCGAATGGCTCTCTCCAGATCCTGTACCGGAATTTCAAAATGAATGGCGATGTTCATGGTCATCCTCCCTCGGTGTGAATCCGCACTCTATCAGTGCCAAAAGAGGCGCAACAAGCCAGCGCGGCGATCAACAAGGGAGGCGCGCGGCCTCCCCGGGGTGCTTGCGCTTGTACTGACTCTCAGGTCACCGGTGCCCAGGGGTCGCCCTTGCCCGGCTCGTTGCCCTGGGTCCACCACTTGGCCTGATAGATGATCCCCTTGTGGCTCACCTTGTTGCCCGCGGTGTAGACCTTGCCTGCCTCCCAGGCCGGTACCCCGTCCACCAGTGGCGTGCCGGGGTCGACCGGGGCCGGATCCAGCGTGGCCACCACCCGTACCTTGGGCCAGCTGGCGTGGGAGCCGTAGAAGTTGGTCACGCACTTCTCGTAATCCCCCGGCACCAGGGCCGAATAGGCGGTCTGGTACCCCACCAGATCACACTCGAAGGAGTAGCCGCCGGGTCTGTCCGGGTAGTATTTCCAGTTGCCGTCCCAGTTGGTGTAGAGCACGTCGGTGGCGCCGTTGAGGTTGAGGCTGCCATAGGGGATCTGCTGCCAGCAGGTGTTCTTCTCGTCCGCCAGCAGCGGGATCCCGTAGTGGGCCGCAAGCCCCTCCCAGTAGCGGATGCAGTTGACCGGCTGGCCCTTGTCTTGTTCTGCTCGCCGCACCTCGATGCCACCGTTGATGATGTTGATGGTGGTGCCAAAGCCGTAGCCGATGCCCGCCGCCAGCTCACGCTGGGAGGGCACCCAGGTCCGGTCGATGACGTGCAGCATGGCGGGTTTGGGAGCCTGGGGCGTCAGGAAGAACCAGATGGCGGAGGCGAGGTTGAGCCAGGAGTCCGCCACCAGCCCGGGGTTGTTGAGGAGCACGGTGGCGTCGCCGTCGAACATGGCCTCGGAGAAGGCGCCGTAGTTGAAGTGGTAGGAGAGCTGCTTGGCGCCGCGACCGAAATAGCCCTGACCGGTGCTGCAGGGCCAGCGCCGGTTCTGCCAGTCACTCTGGCCACACCCCGTGGTGTAGCCGGTCTGCCCCTCAGACCAACCCATCTCCCGCACGTGCACCAGGGCCTATTGCCACTCCTCCAGCCCAAGGGGGTTGTCGGAGACATTCTCCTTGGCAATGTGGCCGCCGGTCTCCTGGGCAAAGTGGGCGAAGGCGGTGATGATGGACTTCTTGCAGATGGCGTCCGCATTGCGCCCGTCCGTGTAGTCGCCGCAGAAGGCGGGGAACTTGCCCACCGCCCGCAGGAAGCGCTCGTAGGTGTACTCCGGGGCGGCCATCTGGGTCAGGAACTCCCAGTCCGATTCGGTGAAGACCCGCTCGACCCGCTTGACGTTGTCCGGGTTGCCGGGGGCGCGTGCCACGATGGCCTCCACCACCGAATTGGGCCGGGTGGCCAGGGCGTGGGACCAGATCCCGTACATGAGGTTGGCGGTCTTGGCCTGGGCCGCACTGGCAAGATCCGCCGCCGCCATCACATAGCCGCCGCTGTTCTGGGGATCGGGCTGGATTGTCATGGCGCTCTGGCCGGGCAGTGCCCAGACGAGGGCAACCAGGCAGGCGGTACGCGTGAGCATGAACATGGGTAACCATCCTTGTCTTGAAAATGTCAGGGCGAGCATAGGCATCCTGACAACTAAATTCACGACAAGAATTAAGAATTTGGCGAAATTGTGAGCCATGCCTCCCTGCACTCAGATGGCGCTCGTTTGCAGGGGGATCCAGCCCCTGGTCTTGCGGCCGCAGCCATCCGACCTGTCCGGACTCTTGCTCAGATCCCCCCTGCGCGCACCGCCCGGATCAGCAGATTGCGCGGGGTCATGGGTTTGGGACAGAAGGTGCCCACCTCCACCCGGTAGCCCTGCTCCTCGAGGAAAAGGGCGCGATCGAGCAGCAGCCAGATTTCCAGGGGACGGCGAAACAGGTGGCGCACCAGCTCCATGCGGGCGACATCGCCAAAGCGCCGCTCCCCCTGTGCCAGCAAGGCGGCGTAGTCGAGCCCCGCGGGCAAGCCCATCCCCTTGCGTTCGGCGGCCCAGTGGCAGAAATCCTCGAAGCCCCCGGTCAGCAGGCTCTTTTGCAGGTTGGGCACCGGCAGGTACTCATCCACCCCGCGCACCTGGCGCTGCAGGCAGTCGAAGGCGAGGCGCCACACCACCTCCCGCTCCCGCAGCCGGGCGATGCGGGCACCGCCGGTCACCGTCTCCTGCAGCGGCAGCTTCAAATCGCTCTTGCCAAGGCGCAGGGCACTGGCCCTGGCGGCCCGAGAGAGGGGCGCGTAGTGCTCTCCTCTGATGAGGTGGTAGCAACACGGGGAGAGGGTCACCCCCTGGGCACGCCCCTCGGCCACCCGCGTCAACAGATGGGTGTGCAGATCGCCGCAGGCATGGAGCGCCATGGCGTGATGGTGCGGGGCGATGAGGGCCCCGGACTCGGCGGCAAAGGCATCCGCCTCCACGAACCGCATGTTGGCGCCGTCGCGCGCGGCGAGCCGCCGCCCCTCCTCGCAGAGCGCCCCCTGCCACTCCAGGCTAAGGATCTCCGCGCCACGGTGCAGCGACACCAGGCGCCCCAGATGCCCCTTGCCGGCGCACCACTCCAGATAGGGACCTTGGTGGGGGGGCAGGCAGCCGGTGAAGGCCTCTATCTGCCCCTGCTTGCGTCCCGGCATGTACATCGCCATGGTCCTGGCGCACTGGACGGGCTCTGGGGCGAAAGGGGCAAGCTCGCCGAGGGCCTGCAACTCGGCCCCCGCCGGGATCCAGGGGGCAAGCAGGGTGCAGAGCGCATCCATGTCCCCGTCGAGGTGCGCTATCTCGTCAAGGGTCAGGGCTGCCAGGCACTTCGCAAGGGCTGGCGCCTCGCGGGCAAAGGCGATCCCCAAATGGTGATAGGGCTGGTATTGCCACCAGCGTCGCTCGGCGGTGAGCAAGCAGTCCAGTTGTCGAAAACGGTGGGCCAGCACGGTGAACCTGTCCTTTGGCGCAAAAAGGGAGGCTCATTCTAGCGATCTGCCGTCAAAAAGCACTCGCCTGTGCGCCGCTGGTAGCCTGACAAAAAGCAGGGATTTGTGCTATATTCCGGCCCCTCATTCGCGCAGCCCGCCACGGCGAGCAGCTTTACCCCTATAAACGGAACCCAATCATGACCATCAATGCCATCCTGCAAGCCCGTGCAAATGCCAAATGCGAGCTGTGTGGCGCAGAACATGCGCTGACTGCCTTCCCGGTGCCGCACTCCCCCGCCAGCGACGACGACCACAGCGTGGCCCTCTGCGCCACCTGCCGCGGCCAGCTGGAGCAGCCGGACACCACGGAGGTGAACCACTGGCGCTGCCTGGGTGACAGCATGTGGAGCCAGGTGCCGGCGGTGCAGGTGATGGCCTGGCGCCAGTTGAAGGCCCTCGTCGCCCGGGGCGAGCTCTGGGCCCAGGACATGCTGGACATGATGTACATGGAAGACGAGGTCAAGGCCTGGGCAGACGCCGGCGTGACCAGCGACGCTGACGACAGCGTGCCGACCGTCGACTCCAATGGCGCCGTGCTGGTGGAAGGGGACTCCGTCACCCTGATCAAGGATCTGGACGTCAAGGGCGCGGGCTTCACCGCCAAGCGCGGCACCCTGGTCAAGGGCATTCGCCTGACCAACAACCCGCTGCACATCGAGGGCAAGGTCAACGGCATGCAGATCGTGCTGGTGGCCGCCTACCTGAAGAAGGCCTGATACCGCCCCTTCAAGCCAGAAGCGCCCCCAGGGGCGCTTTTTTGTTGCCTCTGTTTCCTGCCGTTCGGGTGGCACTCGCGGGAAACTGGACTATCCTGCAAACCAGTTCCGCGGTATGCCCCTCCCCTGACTGTCAGTGCGCCAACGGAGAGGGCCTTCCCGGCACGCATGGAAAGACCCCGGGCACCCTGATCCCCATGGCGCCCACGAGACAAGGAGCCGCCCCATGGCCAGCAAGAAAGAGATCAAGAAGAAGATCGCCGCCCGCCAGGCGAAAATCGCCAAGCACGAAAGCAAGATCAAAAAGCTGAAAAAAGCCCTGAAATAGGGGCTGACAACCATTAAAACCGCCTGATGGCGGTTTTTTCATTACTGCGTTGGCCGCAAGGCGCGTCGAGTGGCCATGACTGCCAACCTCCGGCTAGCACCAATACTTCCTGTTCCAACCACAATCCCCTTTCGATCAGATATATAAGGACCTCTTCCAGTTGCTTGCCATGCTCACTCACCACGGGGACCTCCTCCCATGGGATCTTGCCTCTGCTGATCGGTTGCCCCTCCAGACGGCGGATCAGAGTGCGGGCATAGTGATGAACATAGGCCATCAAGGTGTCGGGTAGCCAAAGAGCCAACGGACGACGAAGGGCATGGGCCAGCTCGTTAGCGATATCCAATCCGCGCTGATCCAGATCGCCAAAATGGGCCCAGGGTACGGCAGCCGGCAACAGCGGGAATACCTGACGTGCCAACTTGGTATTGCGGCCAGGCACATAGAGCAACAACTCCCCCACTTGCAGCGGGTAATCCACGAAAGCTCCCTTGTTCTCCACCGTGACCAGTTGCCGCCCCTGCCACTCAATGCCATGTAACTTACTCAAGCAGCGCTCCGGTAAGACCAGCTCTCCCAATAGTGCCAGTTGCGCCCTCATGTCGTGGCGCAGTCCGTCCTGGTCGATGAGTGACAGCGGGCTCAGCGTGCGAAGTCGAATCACTTCATCCTGTGTCAGCGTGATGTCGATAGCATCATTATCTGGATCTATCCCGCTCTTGCTGTCCCCATGCCAGAGGGCATGAAAACTGGCCTGGTTTAGATGTGCGGGCAGGTCCACCCCGAGAGCCCGTATCGTGTCACGCCTGTCCGGCATCACTGGTGCAACCTGTGCCAGCTGTGCTGCGAGATAATTCCTTCCAGCATCGGTCAACACATGACGAGCCCCTCGTCCCACTGGCTTGACTCCACCCACAGCCTGCAGGAGATCTCTCAACTCGCGGCCATGCTTGCTATCGAGTGAATATCCCTGGTTATTAGTGTCTGCCAGCAAGCGGGCACAGAGATCCTGCACACGACGCTCATCAAAAAGTGACATCCTCCCCCCCTCTTTCATTGCGGTTCCATATGGCCAAGTAGAGGGGATCTTTCTGTCCACAACCGTGACCTGTCTCGCACCAAAGGAAGATCGCTCTTTCAAACCGTCACCCGTCCACAAGCTCGTGGCAGGATGGTCAGCGGTTACGATTGGCAATCCATCGACATCGGTGAAATCAGTATGCTGCGACGCCATCTTAAATGCGAAAGGGGACTCCCTCCGACGTAGGTGGGAGGGGAATTTCGCCGGGGCGTCAGCCCCGCTGG
>NZ_JAPCIQ010000045.1:0-30800 GCF_027707405.1 Aeromonas sp. QDB68
CAATACATTCAAAACCAGCGGGGCTGACGCCCCGGCGAAATTCCCCTCCCACCTACGTCGGAGGGAGTCCCCTTTCGTATTTAAGATGGGAACTGAAGCGGCGAACGATTAATTATAAAAGCATCAATTCGAGCTGACGCTGCGACATATAGTGTCACATGAAATGACACTGGCAGAATTTATGACCATAAAAATCATTTTTGCAACACAAGTGAACTGAAAGATTTGATGAATGCAGTTTAATGTTTCAGCAAAGCAAGAAGCAGGGAAGCCCTGCCGGGCGACACGGACTCCCCGCTTATGTTCCCCGCCCTGTCAGACCGGCTGCCAGCCGCGCATGACCCTCAGCAGGTCCTTCCAGCTCACTATGCCCACCAGGGCGCCGTTTTCCAGCACAGGCAGACAGGAGATCTGGTGCTCCAGCATGAGGCCGGCGGCCTCTTTCAGGGCGCGTTCGGGGGAGACGGTGATGGGTTCACGGCTCATGATCTGGTGGGCGCGCCGGTTGAGGGTCTCGGTGTCCCGGTTCATCTCGGCATCCGTGTCCAGATAGGGGCTGATGGCACGCAGCAGATCCCGGTCCGAGATGACCCCCACCAGCTTCTCTTCCTCCACCACCAGGAGGTGGCGGAAATGGGCCTGCTCGAAGATCTCCTTGATGACGCTCAGCCTGTCATCCATGGAAACGGTCGCGACCCGGGTCGTCATGATCTCTTTAATCAACATGGTCAGCCTCCTGCCCCCCAGATGTCTCTGTTATGACACGTTTTTCCGGCGGCAGCCATCCCCCCCGCCCTCAAGTGCAAATTTGTGTCATTTCACGTAAGATCCGCGCCAGTTTCTCTCCTTCAATCGAGCCAAGCAGACCCATCCATGATAGTTGCCAGTCAAATCGAACTGATCCGCGGCGGCCGCACGCTGCTGGACAACGCGTCCGCCACCATACACCCCGGCCACAAGGTGGGCCTGGTGGGCAAGAACGGCTGTGGCAAGTCCACCTTCTTTGCGCTGGTACGGGGCGAGCTGGCCATCGACAACGGCAGCTTCAGCCTGCCCGCCGGCTGGCAGATTGCCGGCGTGGCCCAGGAGACCCCGGCGCTGGACTGCTCCGCCCTGGAGTACGTGATCGACGGCGACAAGGAGTTCCGCGCCCTGGAAGCCGAGCTCGCCCGGGCCGAGGCGGATGACAACGGTCTGCTGGTGGCCGAGCTGCACGGCAAGCTCGATACCATAGGTGCCTACAGCATTCGCGCCCGTGCCGCCGAGCTGCTGCACGGTCTGGGTTTTGGCGGAGATCAGCTCGACTCGCCGGTCAGAAGCTTCTCCGGTGGCTGGCGTATGCGCCTGAACCTGGCCCAGGCGCTGCTCTGCCGCTCCGATCTGCTGCTGCTGGATGAACCGACCAACCACCTGGATCTCGACGCCGTCATCTGGCTGGAGAAGTGGCTCAAGGGCTATCAGGGCACGCTGGTGCTCATTTCTCACGACCGCGACTTCCTCGATTCCGTGGTGAATCGCATCATCCATATCGAGAACGGCAAGCTCAACGAATACAGCGGCGGCTACTCCGACTTCGAACTGCAACGGGCCGAGCACCTGGCCCAGCAGCAGTCCATGTACGAGAAGCAGCAGCGGGAGATGGCCCACATGCAATCCTATGTGGATCGCTTCCGCTACAAGGCCTCCAAGGCCCGTCAGGCCCAAAGCCGGCTCAAAGCCATGGAGCGGATGGAGAAGATCCTGCCCGCCCACGCCGACTCCGAATTCAGCTTCGAGTTTCGCGAGCCCTCGGCCCTGCCGACTCCCCTCATCGCCATGGAGAACCTGTGCGCCGGTTACGGTGACAAGGTGATCCTCGAGAAGATCAAGCTCAACCTGGTGCCGGGGTCGCGCATCGGCCTGCTCGGTCGCAACGGCGCCGGCAAGTCCACCTTCATCAAGATGCTCTCCGGTAGCAACCCGCCGCTGTCGGGCAAGCTGGAGGTGAGCGCCGGGGTGAGCATCGGCTACTTCGCCCAGCATCAGCTCGAAACCCTGCGCCTCGATGACAGCCCCCTCGATCACCTGGTGCGCCTGGCCCCGGACAAGACCGAACAGGAGCTTCGCAACTACCTCGGCAGCTTCGGTTTTCACGGCGACAAGGTGCTCGACAAGGTGGCCCCCTTCTCCGGCGGTGAGAAAGCGCGTCTGGTGCTGGCCCTCATCACCTGGCAAAAGCCCAACCTGCTGCTGCTGGATGAACCGACCAACCACCTGGATCTGGAGATGCGCCACGCCCTGACCATGGCCCTGCAAGGGTTCGAGGGGGCCATGGTGGTGGTCTCTCACGACCGTCATCTGCTGCGCACCACCACGGATGACTTCTATCTGGTCCACGGCGGCCGGGTCGAGCCCTTCGATGGGGATCTCGACGACTACCACAAGTGGCTCGGCGAGCAGGAGAAAGAGGCCAATGCCAAGCCGGCAGATGGCACTGTCTCCGCCAACTCGGCGGTGGCGCGCAAGGATCAGAAGCGCCTCGAAGCCCAGTTCCGGCAAGCGACCCGGCCGCTGCGCCAGAAGCTGGAGAAGCTCGAAACCAGCATGGAGAAGCTGCAGGCCAAGCTGGCCGCGGTGGAAGAGCAGCTCGCCGATCCCGCCATCTATGAAGAGAGTGCCAAGGGCAAGCTCTCCGAGCTGCTCAAGTCCCAGGGCCCCCTCAAGGAGGAGCTGGAGCACGTCGAGCTGGAGTGGATGAGCCTCTCTGAAGAGCTGGAAACCATGGAGCAGGCCTTCTTTGCGTGATGAAGCCTTGATGGCCAGCGAGCGGGTCAGCCCCGACGCCCTGCCCACCCCTTCCGAGTTCTGGACATGGAGCACGGGCGCCTATGGCCAGCGCAGCCAGGACTGGCTCCACGTGCAAAGCATGGGGGGCAACGTCAACCTGGCACTCCTGCTGCACCACCTCGACCTGCTCCGGATCCCGGTCGACCTCACGGACTTGCAACCGGCCCTGGTACAGACCGAGGCGGTGCTGCTCCCCTGGCGCACCCTGCGCCAGCAGGCCAAGTCACGGGTGGGAACCGAGGAGTACCAGACCATGCTGGCCCACGAACTGGAGCTGGAGCGGCTGCAACAGGGGGTCTTGCTGCAGACCCTGCGCACCCTCGCCCTGTTTCGCGGCGACAGCCGCAACCTGTTTCACTATCTATCGTTACTGGGTGCCCAGCAGGGCCCCCTCAGAGATCTCATATGCTGAGCTACCGCCACGCCTTTCACGCCGGCAACCACGCCGATGTGCTCAAACACGCCGTCCAGGCCCTGATCATCGAGTCCCTCAAGAAGAAGGAGAAACCCTTCATCGTGCTAGACACCCATGCCGGTGGCGGTCTCTACGACCTGCGCGGCGACTGGTCCCAGAAGAAGGCGGAATACGCCGACGGGATCAAACGCCTGTGGGATGAACGGGCCCAGTGGTCTGCCATGGCCCCCTATCTGGGTGTCATCGAGGAGATGAACAGCGATGGCCAGCTGCACTACTACCCCGGCTCGCCGGAGCTCTCCCGCCGCCTTATCCGCGATCAGGACAAGCTGGCGCTGATGGAGCTGCACAACAACGAGGTGGAGGATCTTCGCGCCAACATGGGGTACGACCCCCGCGTCGCCGTCCACCATCGCGACGGCTTCGAAGGGCTGGTTGCCCTGCTGCCCCCCACCCCGCGCCGCGGCCTGGTGCTCATCGACCCCCCCTATGAGCTGAAGGAAGATTACTTCGCCGTGGTCGATACCCTTAAAAAAGCGCAAAAGCTCTGGGCCACCGGCATCTACGCCCTCTGGTATCCCATCCTCGGGCAAGAGGCGGACAAGTCCCGCGACATGCTCAAAGCGATCAAGCGCGAGAACTTCGGCAACGTCCTGGTGGCCGAGCTGGAAGTGGCCGGCCAGACCAGCGATTGGGGCATGAACGGCTCCGGCATGCTCATCGTCAGCCCCCCCTGGATGCTGGACGAGCAGATCGAGGCCTTCTTGAAACCCCTGTGCGCCAGGCTGGCCCAGGGCGCCGGCGCCCAGTACAGGGTGGAGTGGCTGAACAAGGCCGAAGCCTGACCCTCGGAACCACAGAAAATGAAAAAGGGCCTGTCACAGCAGGCCCTTTTTCATTGGGGCTGATGACCCGGCACGTTCACGCTGGCCAGCTGCTCGGACAGGCGGCTCGCCAGCCAGTCGATGGCAAGCCGGGTCTTGAGGGGCAGATGCGGACCATGGGGCCAGAGGGCGTTGATGGGATAGCGCCGACCCGGCAATCGGGCCAGCAGCTCGCGCAGCTCGCCCCGCTCAAGGTGGGGCCGCGCCAGCCAGGTCGGCAGCCAGGCGAGACCAAAGCCCGCGATGGCCGCCTGGGTGATGGCGTTGAGATCGTCCATCTGCAACCGCCCTCTGGGCTGGACTTCGCGCCATGCCTCGGCCTCCTGCCACCACCACGACAGCACCCGCCCCTGGCGCAGATAGGCAATGCACTCGTGCTCCGGTAACTCGGCCAGGGTCACAGGTTCCCCCCGCTCGGCCAGATAGGCGGGCGAGGCGCAAAGCGTCATGCCGTGCTCCCCGAGCCTGCGCGCCGCCAGATCCAGGCTGTCCGGCGGCTCTGCGTTGCGGATCACCAGATCCATCCCCTCCTCCACCAGATCCACCTTGCGATCGCTGAACGACAGCTCCAGGGCCAGCCCGGGATGCGCCTTCGCCAGCGCCAGCAAAATGGGGGCCACGCACTGCTGGCCGAACAGCACCGGCATGGAGACCTTCAATCTGCCGTTGAGGGTGAGCTTGTTGCTGGCCAGCGCCGCTTCCCCAAGACGCACCTCCTCCAGCGCCCGCAGGCAGTGGCGATAGAAGAGCGCCCCCTCCTCGGTCAGGCTCTGGCTGCGGGTGGTGCGATGAAACAGTTGCACGCCGAGACGCAGCTCCAGCCGCGCCACCCCCTTGCCCACCGCCGAGCGGGTGAGGTGAAGCCGCTCCGCCGCCTGGGCGAAGCTGCCCGCCTCCACCACGGTGGCGAAGAGATCGATGCCGTTGAGCGTGTTTGCCATCTATTGCATACCTTTTGGAACCAATATGGCGAAATACTATCAGCACTGCGGAAAAAAATGACTGGTAAGCTCCCTTCATTCTTCACACGTTTCAGATGGAGTTTCCCTCATGAGCCAGATCCTGCTGCTGCAATCCAGCCTCAACGGCCCCGCATCCCGCACCAACCAGTTGATGGAGCGCTTCCTGCAAACACGCCGGGAGCAGGGCCATCAGGACCAGGTGGTGGTGCGTGATCTGACCGCCCTCGACTTGCCCGTCCTCGACAGCCCGTTGTTTCACGCCCTGCGCGGGGCTGAACCGGCCAATGAGGCCATCCGGCAGGCGGTGGCGCTGTCGGATCGGCTGATTGCCGAACTCAAGGCCACCGACCTGCTGCTGATCGGCGCCCCCATGTACAACCTCAATGTACCGACCCCCCTCAAGAACTGGTTCGATCTGGTGGCACGGGCCGGGGTGACTTTCCGTTACACCGACACCTACCCCATGGGGCTGGTGGAGGGGGTCAACGCCCTGGTGTTCAGTAGCCGCGGCGGCGTGCATCAGGGACAGACGACGGATGCGGTCACCCCCTACCTCCAATCCGTGCTCGGCCTGATGGGCATCCCGGTGGACTTCGTCTACGCAGAGGGGATGGATCTGCGCCCCCACGGGGCGGAGCAGGGGATGCGCGAGGCCCATGCTCGGATCGCTGACCTAGGCAGGTAGGGCCATCACCCGATCTTGCCCCTTCCAACCGGCCACCTGCTGCGCGGGACATTCCAAGTAAAAAAGCCCCGCAAGGGGCTTTCACGTGCAGGCAAACATCAGGCCCTGACGGGCATATCCCGCCAGAGCGCCAGAATGAGCAGCGCCAGCAGGGCAAAGGGCGGCACCAGGCAGAGCAGCACGCACAGGAAGGTGACAAGCCCCGGGTGGCGGCTCTTGCGCCGGGCCAGTCGCCAGGCCACCACACCGACAACGATCATCATCAGCAGCATGAAGAGAACAAACAGGTTGGAGTTGATGGTCATGAAAGCTCCTTTTTCATGGCAAAAGGCACACTCTAGCGCCGTTGCGGTCCCGGGCAACTCCCAATCTGGTGGTGCCTCCCCCGGTCGATAGGCATTTTCTATTTCGCTGATAGATGAGAATGGTTTTCATTTGATGAGATTCTGGGTGATACTGCCTTCATCGCCAGAGGAGACACCACCATGAAAAAGACCATCAGCTTCGCCATCCTGCACTTTTGTGTCGCCTTCACCGTGGCTTACCTGCTGACCGGCGAACTGCTCACCGCCAGCCTGATCGCCCTCATCGAGCCCGCCGTGAACACGGTCGCCTTCTACTTCCACGACCTTGGCTGGCACAAGCTCAAGCCTGAGCACAGCCTGCAGGCCAAGACCAGCAGCTTCGCCCTGGTCCACTTCTCGGTGGCCTTCGGTGTCGCCTACCTGCTGAGTGGCGAGCTGCTCACCGGCGGCGTGATGGCACTGATCGAACCTGCCATCAACACCGTCGTCTTCTTCTTCCACGAGCGGCTGTGGCGCAGCCGCCAGACCTTGGCGCTGGCCGGCGTCTGATTGCCATGCAGGGCCGCCCGGCACCCAAAAACACGGGGTGCTCCTGCCTCCTTCGGGTGTAAAGTGTGCTCTGATCACGGGGCATCACGCCCCCTGTTGGAGCCCTGTCGATGAACAAGATCTTGCTTGGAACCCTGCTGTTTTCCCCTCTGCTGGCCGCGGCGGCCACCCCGTCCTTCGAGTGCGCCAAGGCGAAAGGCGCCGCCGAAACCCTCATTTGCAAGGATGCCGGACTGGCTGCGCTGGATAACGAGCTGTCAGCCCTCTATCCCAAGGCGATTGCCGGGTTCTCCCCCGAGCAGCAGAAGAGCGAGCGCGCCATCCAGCGCGGCTGGATCAAGGGGCGCAACGACTGCTGGAAGGCGGGCGACCTGCGCCAGTGCGTGGAAGAGAGCTACCAGTTGCGGATCACCGAGTTGCAGATAAAAGGCGGCCAACTGAGGGTGCCGACGCCGATTGATTACCAGTGCGGCAAGAGCCTCACCCTCTCCACCTACTTCTACAACGAGGCCAAGCGGCCCGCCGCCATGATCAATTTGAGCGAGGGGAACGACCAGCAGCAGGTGCTCGCCTATGAGACCCCCAGCGCCAGCGGCGCCCGGTACGAGGGGCAAAACCTCACCCTCTGGACCAAGGGGAGCGACGCCATGCTGGAGCGCTACGGTCAGCCCACCCTCAACTGCAGCGAGATCCCGGGCAACTGATCCCCCGCCCGGCCAAGGGCCGGGCAACCACTCCCGTACAGGCAGCAAGAGGGTCACCAGTTGGTGGCCACTCGCTCCCTTTTACCTATGCCCAGCCCTCTCTCGCCAATCCAGCCCGGACGCCAGGCTTTCGGGCTTGCCTCCATTTGTTGATCTTGCCCGGCAATTCGCCATTTCCTCCTTCCCCTTCGCTCGCGGGCCGTTAATATAGCCAATTGGCAACATACGCCTCGTCGGAGTCTCCCATGAGCCATGCCAACCCTCTCGCAGGTAACGTGCAGCAGACTGGAGGCTGTAATTCAGGGCGGTAGCCATGCCGGCGTTTGTCATGACCAAGGTCACACTGCTTTTCTATACCGTCGTAATGGTTGTGCAAAAAGAAGAGGTCAAGCGAATACAGTCTGCTTCAGAGGTAGGCAGGTAATCCATTGATTTAAATGTTACTTCTAAATCCCGAAATCAAAGTGAAGCGGAGCTAGATAGAAGACGGTATTAATCTGTTAGTACCGCCCTCCATCTAATCACTGTTATGTGCTTATTACCCACAGGGGCTTAATTTATTCATGGCAAAATTCATAAAAATATCAGCCTTTACTTTTCTAGTAATAGGATTGGGTATGCTTGTCTATTTTCTGGGAAAATCGGCAGCTGATGGCTACTCAATTTATTTCGAAGCAAAAACAAACTATGAGGTCACAGGACAGTTTGGTGATTTTGTTGGGGGTGTAATAGGTACATTTTTCGCTTTGACTGGGACGTTTCTCATATATCTGACATTTCAAGAGCAGGCCAAAGAGAACAAGAGAACTGCGTTTGAGGCAACCTTTTTCGAAATGATTAGGCTATATCGAGAAAATGTGAGCGAATTGAGGTACAGAAAACATTCGTCTGGCGATTATGAAATTTATGAAAACAGACAAGTATTAAAAATAATATTTCAAGAATTTATTGAGTGTTATATGGAGGTAAAGAAATTTTCTAACTCAAAAAACCCTACCGACTATATTGCACCAAAATATCTTGAGCGCGTTCGAGAGATCATCGCGAAAAATAACCCAAAAATTAATGCAATCGAACTGGCCAGGATTGATATTGCCTACTGTATGGTATTTTATGGGGTTGGCGCTGAGGGGGAGATCGCATTGAGAAAACTCTTCCAGAAAAAATACAATCCTGATTATTATTTTAAGCTCCTGTACTACATTAAGCTGAAGCCAAAAAGGTCAAGTGAAGAAAGGTTCGCCAACTGGGAGAAAGCAAGAAACTTGGACCTCAATAAACTACATGAACTGATCGGAGAGCTGTACCGCAATAGGAGCACCCCAGAAAAATCCGCCAACCTCTCTCAGATGGCCGCCGATTTGAATATGCACCTTCCATATGAAAAGTATTATGGCGGCCATCAATTCCGCCTAGGCCACTATTTTAGACACCTGTATCAAAGCTACAAATACTTAAATGGGAGTGACTACCTAAACGAAGATCAGAAATATGCTTATGGAAAAATGTATCGAGCCCAATTGTCCACTTATGAGCAGGCACTACTTCTTGTAAATAGCATTTCTAGCATAGGTATGAAATGGGAGTTCACACCTGATTCATCAGAGAGTGACGAAAACCACTCAAAGCTAATAACAAAATACAACTTGATTAAAAATTTACCAGGGCAGCACCTGTTTGGAATTCGATATAAGACCTACTACCCAAGCGTAAAATACGAATCTGATGATCACGTATCATAGACTGCACATAACAAGTGGCTCAAATTCGCTCCGTTTCACTACGCCGGACGCTCACTGCGTTCGCGCCGTTTAGCCGAGCGTTAGGCTACTACAGGAGGTTATTCGTGGCTGACCCGCAAATCACACAGGAAATCGCACTAAAACTTATAAGTGATGCCCAATTCTGGGCGGCAGTTATTGGATTTATTGGGGTGTTAGTAGGCTCTGTTCTGTCAGTTATAGGAAATCTCATATTTCATTGGTATCAAAATCGTCGAGCAAATTCTCTAGACAATCTGAGAAAAGACTTATTACGAAAGATGCTTGATAATCCTAAATTCACCGAAGGACGCTCATTGAAAACTCTTTCTAGGGTCACAGGAGCTGAGCCGGAAGAGTGTAGACGCCTATTAATCGAGATTGGAGCTAGAGGCTTCACACTCGCGCGCGGTGAGGAAGGTTGGACATATGTAAAGAACCGCGAATGGTCGGAGCAGTAGTAGACTAACAATGCGTTCACTTCGTTCGCTGGGACCGGCGAAGCCGGCCCCTTAGCTTAATCGTTATACACCTTGGTGAGTTATGGGAAGTCATAAAGAACAAGAAAAGATGCTCAGGCACTTGGTGGGAAACACGATTGATTTCTTAAGCAAGTCAATATCTGAGCTGCAACAATATCCAAAGTACTCCGTGATCAACTTTCACTCTGCAATTGAGCAGTTCCTCAAAGCTCGCTTAATGGCAGAGCATTGGTCATTGATTGTCTCACCTAAAAAAGATCCTGATTGGGTTGAGTTTCAGCAAGGTAAATTCCTTTCTGTAACGCTTGAAGAGGCTACAAAGCGTTTAGATAAGGTTGCTCAATCTGGCTTATCCGGCAAACAGGTCGATGCATTTCGCTCAGTCTCAAAGCATAGGAATCAGATGGTTCACTTTTTCCATGAAGCCGAAACATCAGAAGCTGATGAGCGTAGAGTTCGTGGCATTGTAAAGGAGCAGCTAAAGGCGTGGTATTTCCTGCATGATTTATTGTTAGGTCAATGGAAATCGGTTTTTGAAGAGTGGTCAACTCAAATTTCCGATATTGATGCCAAACTAAGGGAGCACCATGAATTTCTAAAAGTCGTGTTTGATGAGTTAAAACCCGCCATAGCTGAACTGGAGAATAAGGGTTACGAATTCCAAGAATGTCCATCCTGCGGATTTACAGCAGAACAGCACGAAACCGAGTTAAAAAAGCTTTATCTTTCGGAATGTCTGGTCTGCGGGTTAAAAGAAAACTGCATTCGTATTGCCTGCAAAGAGTGTGATGACGGAATTTTATTTTTTCATGGAGAACCGTCGGCTACGTGCTCCTCATGCAATGAGGAACACGGGAGTAGTTCGTTACTTGAAGAGTTTGTTGACGAGACAGAAGCTTACCTAGCAGTCAAAGATGGCGGAGATTATCCATTCCCCATTAATTGTGGCGAATGTTGCAGTTACGAAACTGTCGTTGAGGTGGGTACAAACGAGTTTTTGTGCACCGAGTGTTTCACAGTTACAGACAGTTATGGAGTATGCGAATGGTGCAATGATGAATCTACAAATCTGTCTGAAGGTACTATGTGGTCTGGGTGTGAGTTTTGTGATGGACGGGCAGGTTGGGATGATGATTAATAAGGCGGTGTGTACAGATCTAGTTATCACCTGACACCAACCTCCTTCGCCGCAGACAGGCAGGGTATTTCCCCCTGCAAGCCGCCGAGCCGAGTTTAGCTGGTCAGGAGCGCCGTCATGGATGACGGCGCAGCCGCAGGCGGCACAGGGATGTGCCGTGTGCGGTGCTCCGTCCGACCCGATGAAGTAGGCGAGGGAATCCGCGAAACGGACGGCTTGCCGGGGGAGAAGACCTTTGGTGGCTTTGGGTCTTTCCAATGTCACTCTCCCCGGCCCGAAGAGCGGGCGAAACCCCGTCGAGGGCAAAGCCATATCCCGCCCCTGCGCCGTGTCAGGGATGCGGCGATGCCGTCACAGCTCCACATCGTTATCCTCCCCACACTGCACCGATGGCGCCCTCCCCCTCGGGTATTCAATCCCCCCTGCCACTGACCTATAGTGGGCTCCTTTCACACCACCTTTGCGAGCAGCAGTATGTATATCGGTGAATTTGCCCGGCTGGCGGGCACCACCCCAAAGGCGGTCCGTCTCTACGAGCAGCTCGGGCTGCTGCCCGAGCCCAGGCGGCGCGGCAAGTATCGCGTCTACCGGGCCGAGGATCTGGAGTGGGTCGGCTTTATCCGCGAGGCCCAGCGGCTTGGCTGCAAGCTCGGGGAGCTGGTTCCCCTGCTCGCGGGCGTCACCAGCCTCGACCACTTCCCCTGGCAGAAGGTGGAGCAGCTTATCGCGGACAAGCTGGCGCAGATCGCGGCGGAGGTCGCCCGGCTGCAACGCCAGCATCAGGGCTTGAGCCAGTGCGCCACGCTGCTGGCGCAGCACCCCTGCCGCTATGGCGCCCCGGCGCGGCAATCCCCCGACGGGCGGGATCATCCCGCCGCCGCGGCTCGGGGTCAAAAGGTGGCTTGACTCTGTCCCATGGGACAAGGGGTGTAATGGGGGCTCACTTCAAGGAGCCATACCATGACCCCCAACCTGCTTGTTCTCAACGGCAACCCCAAACCCGACAGCCTCTGCCACGCCCTCGCCCGAGAGTATGCCCGCAGTGCCGAGCAAGGGGGCGCGCGCGTCACCCTGCATCACGTGGGGGAGCTCGCCTTCGCGCCGGATCTTCACCATGGCTATGACGAGGTGCAGCCCCTCGAGCCCGATCTGCAGTCGGTGCAGCAGAGCCTGACGCAGGCCCACCATCTGGTGATCGTCGCCCCCGTCTGGTGGGGCCACCTGCCAGCCCGGCTCAAGGGGCTGCTGGATCGCACCCTGCTGCCGGGTTTCGCCTTTCGCTACCAGCCGGGGAAGGCGTACCCGGAGCAGTTGCTCGCCGGCAAGACGGCACGCCTGCTGCTCACCATGGACAGCCCCCCCTGGTATTACCGCTGGTGGCAGGGAGCCCCCCTGGATCGCACCCTGGACAAGCCGGTGCTGGGGCTGTGCGGTATCCGGCTGACCCACCGCCAGCATCTGGGGCCCGTCCACACCTCGGATGAGGGGGCCCGCCAGCGCTGGCTCAGCTAGGCCGGGGCCGCCGCCCGCCAGGATGTGCAGCGGCTGGGCAGGCGCCCCGCCTAATCCCTGCCATGGGCATGTTTTGCCCATTAAAAAGCCCCGCAGTTGCGGGGCTTTTGTCGTCGAGGCGGGGGTTATTTTGCCGCGATGGCGTCTGCCATGGGGCTCTGGAACTCCTGCTCGGCTTCTGCGAAGCGATCCTGCATGGCCTTGGAGGGGGCCTTGTCCAACAGGCTGAACAGCACGATGGCCAGGGTGGCAAACAGGAAGCCCGGGATGATTTCGTACAGACCCAGCCAGCCGAACTGCTTCCAGATGATGACGGTCAGGGCACCGACCAGCATGCCCGCCAGGGCGCCGTTGCGGGTCATGCGGGACCAGAGCACGGAGAGCAGCACCACGGGGCCGAAGGCGGCACCGAAACCGGCCCAGGCGTAGCTCACCAGCCCCAGCACCCGGTTTTCCGGGTTGGTGGCGACGGCGATGGCCACCAGGGCGATCAGCAGCACCATGGCGCGGCCGACCCACACCAGCTCTTTCTGGGAGGCGTTCTTGCGCAGGAAGGGCTTGTAGAGATCCTCGGTGATGGCGCTGGAGCAGACCAGCAGCTGGCAACTGAGGGTACTCATGACCGCCGCCAGGATGGCGGAGAGCAGCACGCCGGCAATCCAGGGGTTGAACAGGATCTTGGAGAGCTCGATGAAGACGCGCTCCGGGTTGGCGGTCACGCCACCCGCCTGCTCGGTGAAGGTGGAGAAGTAGGCCAGGCCGAAGAAACCGATGGCCACGGCGCCACCCAGGCACAGCACCATCCAGGTCATGCTGATGCGACGGGCGCTGGCCATGGAGTGGTGGGAGTCCGCCGCCATGAAGCGCGCCAGGATGTGGGGCTGGCCGAAGTAGCCCAGGCCCCAGGCCATCAGAGAGATGATGGCGATGAAGTCCAGGTTCTTGAACATGTCGAGATTGCTGGCGTTCTGCGCCGCCACCTGCACCATGGCGGTGTCGATGCCGCCCACGGCGATGATGACGAACACAGGAGTCAGGATGAGGGCGAAGATCATCAGGGTCGCCTGCACGGTGTCGGTCCAGCTTACCGCGAGGAAGCCGCCGAAGAAGGTGTAGGTGATGGTGGCCGCGGCACCGATCCAGAGGGCGGTGTCATAGCTCATGCCGAAGGTGCTCTCGAACAGGCGGGCACCGGCCACCACGCCGGAGGCGCAGTAGATGGTGAAGAACAGCAGGATCACCAGGGCGGAGAGGATGCGCAGCACCCGGCTCTTGTCTTCGAAGCGGTAGGTGAAGTAGTCCGGCAGGGTCAGGGCGTTGCGGTTCTTCTCGGTGTGAACCCGCAGCCGACCGGCCACCCAGCGCCAGTTGAAGTAGGCGCCGATGATGAGGCCGATGGCGATCCAGCTCTCGGAGATGCCGCCGATGAAGACGGCGCCAGGCAGGCCCATCAGGAGCCAGCCACTCATGTCGGAGGCACCGGCGGAGAGGGCGGTCACCCAGCTCCCCATGCGGCGGCCGCCGAGAATGTAGTCGTCAAAGTTACGGGTGGCGCGATAGGCGATAAAGCCGATCAACACCATCCCGAGGATGTACACCAGAAAGGTGATGAGCATGGGGGTGCTAGCTGTCATTCAAAACTCCGTTATGTGACGTCTGTGCCCGTTCTTGCGACGGACTCTTCCTTAAAAAAACCGGCCTAGAGTAATCAGCAGATCGCCGGACCACAACCACTTTTAACAAATAAAAAACACATGGAAAACGTTTAACACCTAACCAAGCAACCACTCAATTGCAATAAGGCCGGATTTTATCCCGACCTGCCAAGGGTTTACCCTGATGATTCCCTCCCCCGCGCCATAAAAAAGCCCCGACAGTGGCCGGGGCTCGGAATACCGACGGGCGGGATCAGCGGTTGATGGCGATAGGCATGCCGCTGCGCTGCTCCAGGGCCTGCTTGACCAGCTGGGAGTCGCTGTCCGCGTGGGCGATGAAGCGGGTCACGGCGGTGGACATGGGCAGCGGGGCCGGCAGGCTGGAGTTGAACTCCTCCTGGTTGCGCGAGAGGGGCTGGTGCACTTCCAGGTAGCGGCGGCCATCCGGCTCGACAGAGGCCTTGATGGGCTGGTTCACGAACTGGACGCGGGTACCGACCGGGACCTGCTTGAACAGGTACTCGATGTCGTCGTTGCGCAGACGCACGCAGCCGTGGCTCACCCGCAGGCCGATGCCGAACTGGGCGTTGGTACCGTGGATGGCGTACATCTTGCCGATGTAGAGCGCGAACAGCCCCATGGGGTTGTCCGGACCGGCCGGCCAGACAGCAGGCAGGGTCTCGCCACGGGCGGCGTACTCGGCGTGCATCTTCGCGGTCGGGGTCCAGGTCGGGCCCGCCTTCTTGCGCTGCACGCTGGTCACCCAGTCTTCCGGGGTGTCGGTGCCGAGCTGGCCGATGCCAATCGGCAGCACTTCCACCACCTTCTTGCCTCTGGGGTAGTAGTAGAGGCGCATCTCGGCGACGTTCAGCACGATGCCTTCACGGGGGGCATCCGGCAGGATCAGCTGATGCGGCACGACCAGCTTCTCGCCCGCCTGCAGCAGCAGGGGGTCCGCCTTGGGGTTGGCTTCCAGCATGTTGGTCAAGCCGAGCTGGAATCTGGCCGCTGCCGCTTCCAGGGGTTGGCCCGCCTCTTCCGGGGACACCACGTAGTCCAGGTTCTCCCCCACCAGGCGGCTGTTGGCTGCGGGCAGGGCATATTCGATGGCGAGGGCGGGCATGGCGGCCAGGATCAGGGAGCAGCACAGTGCGGCCGCCGTGTTGTGGAGGAGCTTCATAACTTTCCTGTGATAAAGGGGGTGGTTCAGCACTCTGGCCAGCGCGGAGGCGACGGGCGCGCCCGGGGCGAAGAGAAGGCCGCCATTTTTCTCCTCTGCCATGCAAATTTCAACCGCCACGTGCTGACGGGTCGGTGATTAAATACGGTGCCGCGCCGCGCCGCGGCACCTTGTCATAAGCGGGATCAGCCGTTTTTCCAACTGTGCATGTCATAACCGGTTGGCGACTGATGCAAACGTAGATGGAATTGCTCAATTATCGCAAATATGTGGTCGAAAATATCAGCCTGTATCCCTTCATACTCGGCCCAGGCGGTGGTCGCCGTGAAGCAGTAGATCTCCAGCGGCAGGCCGTCCGTGGTCGGTGCCAACTGGCGCACCATCAGGGTCATGTCCTTGCGAATGCCCGCATGGGCCCGCAGGTAGGCGTCCAGATAGGCGCGCAGGGTGCCGAGGTTGGTGAGGTGGCGACCATTGATGGGGCAGCTGATGGCATCGCTGAGCTGCTGGTTGTAGCTGCTGAGCTCCTGCTCCTTGCGGCTGAGGTAGGGTGCCAGCAACCTGGCCTGCTTGAGCTGCAACTGCTCCTGCGAGGTGAGGAAGCGCACGCTGGTCATGTCGATGTTGACGCTGCGCTTGATGCGGCGCCCGCCGGATTCGGTCATCCCCTGCCAGTTCTTGAAGGAGTCGGAGATGAGGGCATAGGTGGGGATGGTGGTGATGGTCTTGTCCCAGTTCGACACCTTGACCGTGGTGAGGCCGATGTCGGTCACCTCGCCGTCCGCCCCGTACTTGTCCATCTGCAGCCAGTCACCGACGCTCAGCATGCGGTTGGCGGAGAGCTGGATACCCGCCACCAGGCCGAGGATGGGGTCCTTGAACACCAGCATCAGGACCGCGGTCATGGCCCCCAGGCCGCTGAACAGGAAGAGGGGCGACTTGCCGAGCAGCAGGGCGATCATCAGGATGCCCACCAGGATGCTGGCCACCAGTTTCACCCCCTGGAAGATGCCGCGCAGGGGCAGATCCCGCCCAAGCCGGGTATACCGGCTCAGGGAGAGCAGGCAGTCGAGCAGGGCGAACAGGGCCAGCAGCAGGAACAGCAGGATCCAGAGCTGGGCCAGCAACTCGATAAGCGCCAGGCTCTCGGACGCTTTGGGCAGCCAGATCTCCGCCTGACCGAGCAGCACGGCGCCCTGGAACACGAAGGCGAGCCGGTAAAAGAGGCGTTGCTGCAACTGGGGCGGCAGCCACATCTGCTTGGTCTTGCCAAGCAGCCCCACCAGGCGCACCAGCAGGATGCGGTGCAGCACCAGGTGCAGCACCATGGCGGTCAGCACGATGAACCCCAGGGCGATCACCAGGGCCATCATGGGGGTCACATCGACCCCCAGACCTGACAACCAGTTGAAAAACATCTCTTTCATCGTTACCTCCGCAATATCACACAGCGGTCAGGGTACGCATCTGGTCCCCCATGTCAAATGACAGGCCGATCACTATTGCCGAAACGACAACGCCCGGCAGGGGCCGGGCGTTGTCATCACCAGAGGGTGCCTTAGCCGACCAGGCTCAGGGCATCACGAGCGATCACCAGCTCTTCGTTGGTGGGCATCACCAGGGCCAGACGGCTGCCTTCGACGGTGATGGGGCCTTCACCGCCCAGCACGGCGGCGCTGTTGGCCTCCTTGTCGATCTTGAAGCCGAGCAGGGCCAGTCGGGCCAGCACCATCTCGCGCACCATGGCGGCGTTCTCGCCGATGCCGCCGGTGAACACCAGGGCGTCCAGGCGACCATCCATGGCGGCAGCATAGGCACCGACGTACTTGGCAACGCGATAGGTGAAGACATCCAGCGCACGCTTGGCACCGGCGTCGGTGGCGTAGTTGCCGGTGACGTAGCGGCAGTCGCTGCTCTCCTCGGTCATGCCCAGCAGGCCGGATTCGCGGGTCAGCACCTGGTTGATCTTGTCCACGCTGTAACCCAGGTTGTCGTGCATGAAGAAGACGATGGCAGGGTCGATGTCACCGGAGCGGGTGCCCATCGCCAGCCCTTCCAGCGGGGTCAGCCCCATGGAGGTGTCGACGGACTCGCCGTTCTTGATGGCGCAGACGGAGGCACCGTTGCCCAGGTGGCAGTTGATGATGTTGAGCTCATGGAGCGGTTTGCCCAGCGCCTTGGCGGTCTCTTCGGCGATGAAGCGGTGGGAGGTGCCGTGGGCGCCGTAACGACGGATGCCGTTCTCGCGATAGAGTTTGTAGGGCAGCGCGTAGAGGTAGGCTTCCTCTGGCAGGGTCTGGTGGAAGGCGGTGTCAAACACGGCCACGTTCTTGTCGGCCAGGGCCGGGAACACCTTGAGGGCGGCACGGATGCCGATGAGGTGCGCCGGGTTGTGCAGGGGGGCAAACGGAATGGCGGCCTCGATGCCGGCGATCACGCCCTCATCGATGCGAACGGAACGGGAGAACTGCTCGCCGCCGTGCACGATGCGATGGCCGATGGCGACCAGCTGATCGGCCAGGGCGGGATCCTGGGGCAGGATGTGGCCCACGATGTGGTCGAGGGCTTCCTGGTGCGCGGCACCGGCGCCCAGCATGGCGTCGCCCTTGACCCCGTGGAGTTTCCATTTGATACGTGCGTCATCCAGATTGAAGCATTCGGCCAGGCCGGACAGCATGTCCTCGCCCGTTTCAGCGTCCATTACGGCAAATTTCAGGGAAGAGCTACCGCAGTTAAGGATCAATACCAACTTGCTCATGTTCTACATCTTCCTGTGCTTCGGCTTTACGCCGACAGTGTCGTGTCATCCAGCGATGGATGGGATTCCCCTGCCGGGGGCTTATGGTCGCAGGAGGGTGCGTCCAATTTTTCAAATCGTTGGGCGCAGACCGTTCGTCTGGCGCGCGCGTCGAATCAGCGATTCGCAACGGGCCTCTGTTGGCCCAATCACTCGGGACTCCAGGCCCCGAATGCCACTCAGGCGCCGGTCAGCAGCGACTGGTGAACCTTGACGACCAGCTTCTTGACCGGACCTGGGGTCGTCAGGGTACAGAGGGGGCGATGCAGTTCTCCCGGCCAGAAGATGGCGAAGTCGCCGGGCTGCAACGCCAGATAACTGGTCTGCTCGTCATCGACGAACCAGAGATCGGGGTGAGGATGGTCGGCACCGTCCCGGCTGTAGGCGTGAGGGCCCACGCCGATCCACTCCTCGCCGCGCAGCAGCAGCTGGATGTCCAGATACTGCTCATGAAACTCGCCCCGGCGATCCACCACCGGCTCTGTCAAATCCTCGCTCACCAGGCAGAACAGCATGAGGCCGTCGACCTCCTGCTTGCCGAGGGGGGCGTGCAGCCAGCGTTCGACGCTTTGCACCACCTCGGCCACGATACGGTTCAGGGGGGCGGGCAAGGGGGTGCGTTGCAAGGTATCCAGACTGCCGGTGATCATGAGGTTCGCATCCTTAGATATATCTGTGGTCTATCTTTGTGCACCAATGAAAAAGGACCATTGAAGGTCCTTTTATCGTCTCGTCTGCCATCCGTGCAGACGGGGGCGCTGTCGCTTCCTAGCCGATGGCGCCGAGTCACTGTTGCATACTCGTCCGCCCCTGCCAAGAGATACTCGCCCATTTACCCGATGATCGTACCAGTTGAAACAATATTATTCACTACCCAATCTCCCCCGACTTTGACCAGACGCAAAAACGGGAGCATCTGCTCCCGTTTTTTTTCCATCACCCGCTCAAAAGCGGTGCCATTCAAACCTTGCCGGCGTTTTCCACCGGCTTGGCGTACATGGCGCGCCAGATGGCCTTGTGCTCTTGTGGCACCTCGGACTGACGAGTCAGGAAGGCACTCTGCTCTATGGTGCTGGCCTTGCCGGGCACATCCGCCGCGAGGTAGTTGCCTGGGAAGAGGCGATAGCTGCTCCAGATCGCCTTGTCGATGAGCGCCGCCAGCTCGTCTGGATCGCTGAAGCCCTCGGTGATGGGGGCGCCGAAGGAGACATGTACCCGCCCCTTCTGGCCGACGATGCCCGCGACGATACTCTCGATGTCCTCGAATTCGCCCTTCTCGTAGCTGCCGTTGACCGACTTCTCGTAGAGCTCGCGCGCCTTGGCCTTGTCGGTGGGATCCAGCTCGTAGCTGATGCTCACCGGCACGATGTTGAGGCTGCGCATGTAGTCGACGAACTCGATCTTCTGCTTCTTGCCGTCCACGTAGAACATCTTGAGGATGGCCGGATCGGTCTTGTCATCCCCGTCCTTGGCGCGCCCCTCCTTCTGGGCGATCCAGATGGAGTGCCCCTCGTGCACCGACTGGCCGATGTAGGCCGACAGCTCGCCGAGGGCCTTCATCATCTCCCGCGGCCCCTTGGCGGAGCGCTTGACGATGAAGCTCTTGTTGAGCTTCATCAGCTCGGTGGCGCAGGGCTTGCGCAGCAGGTTGTCGCCGATGGCGATGCGCACGGTATCGAACCCGTGGGTGTGCAGCCCCCAGTTGACGAACGCCGGATCCATGGCGATGTCCCTGTGGTTGGAGACGAACAGGTAGCCCTGCTCCTTCTTGAGGTGTTCGAGCCCGGAGAAGCTCACCCCCTGGGTGGAGGTGGCGATCATCCGGGTCATGTAGCGGGTCACCCCCATCTGTACCTGATGGATGGTGCTGACCTTGGCCCACTTGTGGCGCAGGAACTGGCGGATCAGCGGGCGAATGGCCCAACCCAGCCAGCTCATCAGGGAACCGAAGCGGTATTTGGCGATGGCGCCGATAAACTCGTCATCCTGGATCAGCCGCTCGATGGCAGCCGGTACTTCTTCATCGCGATAGGGGCGAATGTCCGCGAATCTATCTACTTCTGTCACAATGTCTGCCTTGCATGTATGGAGTCGCGGCCTGCGTCTGCCGGCCGGGAAAATTCAGGGCGCAATTTTACACGCTTTTATCCCCAGGGGTATGAGAGGCGTACAGATAGTGCGATCTTGCAGTGAAAAAGCGATGGCGGTCACCCGCCAGCCCCCCCTTTCGACAACGGCTCTGCTAGCCAGCGGGGTTGATGAGCGCGGTGAGGACGTGGTCCTCCCAGCGGCCGTTGATCATCAGATAGTCCCGAGCGTACCCCTCCTGCTCGAACCCCAGCCGTTCGAGGAGCGCGCCGCTTCGCAGGTTCGCGGGCATGTAGCTGGCCATGATGCGATGCAGGCCCAGCTCCCGGAACAGGTGATCGATGCCGGCGGCCACCACCTCCTGCATCAGGCCCTGCCCCTCATGCTCCTTGTCGATGGCATAGCCCAGGTGGCACGCCTTGAACATGCCCATCACAATGTTCGTGAAATTGCAGGTGGCGAGCACCCGCTCCCCCCTGGGATCGAGCGCCACCAGTTGCACGGCACTGCCCTCGAAATAGTGGCCGTAACCGTCGCGCAAGCGGGTCTGCCAGTGAGCCAGGGTGTAGAAGCTCTCCTCCCGCTTGGGCTCCCAGGGGGACAGGTGGGCGCGATTGCGCAGATAGAAATCCACCATCAGGCAGGCCCGCTCCGGGGTCAGCACGGTCAGCCGGGTACGGGGGGTGGCAATGTGTGGCAGCGTCGTCATCTCACCCTCAGGAGGTTGGAAGCGGACAGGAAGGTCATCAGAGATCCCTCAGCCTCAGCCACTCGTCCCGCAGCAGGCCGTAGTGCACATGATCCACCACCCTGTCCGCCAGCCGCTCCGCCCGCCGGGTGATCCCCTCCTGGGTCATTCCCAGCCGCTCGCACACGGCCCGGCTCGCCTCGTTCTCGAGGGCGGCGCTGATCTCTACCTTCTCCATCCCCATCTCCTCGAAGGCGTGATGGATCAAGGCCTGGCAGGCCCGGGTGATGATGCCGTGCCCCTGCCAGCGCTCCGCCAGCCAGTAGCCGATGGTCACCTTGCTGAGATCCTGATCGATCTGGTTGTAACCGATGACGCCGACCACCTCCCCCTGATACTCGATGGCCGTGGTCAGCCCCTCCCCCCGGGCAAACTTCTCGATGGAGTGGCGAATGAAGGTGGCGCTGTCGGCGGGCTGCTGGATGTGGGGCACCCAGGGCAGCCACTGGGAGAGGTAATCGCGGTTGCGCTGGCAGAGGCGAAACAGCTCGCTGGCCATGTCGGGTTGCAGGAACAGGAGCGCCAGCTCGTCATCCAGTTGCCATGAAAACATCGCCACTCCTCCCCGGTTCCGCTCCGGCCACCTGCCGTCATGGGAGCCAATGTAGTCAATCAATCCCTTGTTTGCCAAGGACTTTTCAACCGGCTTCCCCGCTGGCAACCCCCATATGGCGATCCCCATGCGGGCACCTTGCCCCCAGGTCATCAATCACCCCTCGCAGCGGTTCAACATGCTGCCATTACCAGTATTTGTGGATGATTGGCGCTGTAAAAGTGAATCGTGCTACCTGTTTTCGCTGCCCTGTGACAAATGACAGGCCGTTATTTTCCCCCTTCCCACTAGTGTAAGAGCGCCGGGCAACGGACCCGGCGTGTAATCTTCATCGACTAAGGAAAGACGAGATGAACAAAGTCTATTTGGCCGTCATGCTGGCCTGCTGGGGAAGCGCCGCCATGGCGGCAGAACAGGTGGAAGTGAACCAGGTCTCGGACCTGGCCGGTGCGGTGAGTGGCGCCGCCAAGATTGGCGCCCTTGGCGCCGGGGATGGCGAGTTTCGCAAGGTGCGGGCGGTGACGCTGCCCAATGGCCAGCAGCGGATACGCTATGAGCAGACCTGGCAGGGGATTCCGGTGTGGGGCCAGGTCCTGGTGGCCGATCAGGCGCTGGGGGGCCAGGTCAATCAGGTGTCCGGCACCATGCTGCGCAAGATCGATGCCGACCTGACGGGCCCGGCCGTTGCCCTCTCCGCCAGCGACGCCGCACGCCAGGCTCGCAGCGGTGCCAAGGGGAGCAACGAACAGGTCAAGCTGTTCGTGATGCAGGATGAGACCGGCCAGGCCAGACTGGTCTATCTGGTCTCCTGGCTTGCCGCCAGCAAGGAACCGAGCCGCCCCTTCGTGATGATCGACGCCCAGACCGGCAGCGAGCTCAAACGCTGGGAGGGGATCAACCACAAGGACGCTACCGGCCCGGGGGGCAACGTCAAGACCGGCAAGTATTTCTACGGCGCCGACTTTGGTCCCCTTCAGGTGGATGACAACTGCCGCATGACGGGGACCAACGTGGACACCCTCAACATGAATCACGGCACCACGGGGGGCACCATCCACCAGTTCACCTGCCCGGAGAACACGGTCAAGGAGATCAACGGTGCCTATTCCCCTCTCAACGATGCCCACTACTTCGGCAACGTGGTGTTCGACATGTACCGCAACTGGTACAACACGGCGCCGCTGAGCTTCAAGCTCAAGATGCGGGTGCACTACAGCCGCAACTACGAGAACGCCTTCTGGGACGGCAGCCAGATGACCTTCGGCGACGGGGCCACCACCTTCTATCCGCTGGTGAGCCTGGATGTGGCGGCCCACGAGGTGAGCCATGGCTTCACCGAGCAGAACTCAGGACTGGTCTACTCCGGTCAGTCCGGCGGCATCAACGAGGCCTTCTCCGACATGGCGGGGGAAGCGGCCGAATACTACATGAAGGGCAGCAACGACTGGCTGGTGGGGGCCCAGATCTTCAAGGGCAACGGCTCCTTGCGCTACTTCGAGGACCCGGCCCGGGACGGCAAGTCCATCGGCCACGCCAGCGATTACTATGACGGCATCGACGTGCACCACAGTTCCGGGGTCTACAACCGCGCCTTCTACCTGCTGGCCAACACCAGCGGCTGGCAAACCCGCAAGGCGTTCGAGGTGTTCGTGCTGGCCAACCGCCTCTACTGGGGCCCCAACACCACCTTCGATCAGGGGGCGTGCGGGGTGACCAGGGCCGCCACGGATCTCGGCTACAGCGTGAGCGACGTGGCAGCCGCCTTCACCGCCGTCGGGGTCAATGCCACCTGCGGCGGCACCACGCCCCAACCGGGCAGCGTGCTGCAAAACGGGGTACCGGTGAGCAATCTCACCGCCGCCAAGGGGGGCAAGCTGAACTTCACCGTCGAGGTGCCCGCCGGCAGAAGCCAGCTGGTGGTGACCAGCAGCGGCGGCAGCGGGGATGCGGATCTCTACGTGAAGTTCGGCAGCGCGCCGACCGCCAGCAGCTATGACTGCCGCCCCTACAAGAGCGGCAATGCCGAAACCTGTACCCTGAACGCCCCCAAGGCGGGGACCTGGCACGTGCAGCTGAGCGGGTTCAGCGCCTTCTCCGGCGTCACCCTCAAGGCCAGCTACTGAGTCTGAGCGGGCATCAAGGGGAATTAGCGAAGAGCGCCGGCCTGGTCCGGCGCTTTTTTATGTCCGCTTGCCCGACCAGCGCCGGGCCAGGGTACGGGCCGCCTCCAGCACCCGCTCCTTGGCGGGATTGGGGCGCTTGCCGCTGCGCCAGGCCATCATCACATCCCAGTGATCCGGTGGCAGATCCACCACGTCCAGCTTCACCAGGCGACCGAACTCCAGATCCCGGGTGATGGCGAGCGCCGGCATCAGGGTGATGAAGCCGTGCTCCAGCGCCAGCTCCCGCGCCGCACTCGCTGGCTGGATGGCGTGCAGCGGGCTCGCCACCTGGCGCAGCAAACGCAACTGCAGGATCAGCTCGTCGCAGCCCGTCCCCCACTGCTGGGGCGCCAGCCGCTCGTTGGCAATGTCCTGCAGGGTCAGCCCTTGCCGCCCGGCCAGCGGGTGGGTGGCGCAGGCCACGGCGATGATCGGGGAACGGTAAAGCAGTTCGAGCTGGATGCCCGCGATGGCAGGGCACTTGAGAATGAAGCCCACGTCGGTCTCGCCGGTCAGCAACTCCTGCATGATGATGCCAGAGTGATCCGTGTTGCAGCGGATCTCGAAGGTCTCGTCCACCAGGGCCAGCAGCAGGGGGCCGAACACCGCCGTGGTCAGGGAGGGGAGGCAGGAAAGCCGGATCCGCGGCAATGCAGGCGCCCCCTGCATCGCCAGCCGCCCCCCTTCCAGTGCGCTCAGGGCCGCAGTCGCGGCAGGCAGAAACTGCTCGCAGGCCGGGGTCGGGGTGGCCCCCCGACGATGGCGACGGAACAGGGACTGACCCAGCTCCTGCTCCAGCACGGCAATGCGCTGGCTCACCATGGGTTGTGACCAGCCGCGAATGGCGGCCACCTTGCTGAAGCTGCCACGGTTGGCCACATCCAGCAGCAGTTGCAAATCGTCGAGGGTCATAGCCATAACCAAATCCAATATGAAATATAGCCAGTTGTCGGCTACCACTATATCTGGAGCCCCACCAGAATAGCAGCATCAATCGTCATGAATCGGCTGAACGCCACCGAGCCAGGGAGTTGTCATCCCCTTGGCTCTGTTTGGTGACGGCGCCGTTCGGGCAAGAAAGACAACAATATCAGCGAAGCAAACAGAGGTATCAGGGTCATGGTGGATCGGGCGAGGCGGTTGGGGCGGTGGTTCTTGGCATTGGATTCCCTGCTGGTGATCCTGGGCTTCTTCGTGGTGATGCCCATGATCAGCCTGCGCTTCGTCGACCAACTGGGCTGGGCCGCCGGTGTGGTGGGACTGGCACTGGGGCTGCGTCAGCTTACCCAGCAAGGGCTGGGGGTCTTTGGCGGCTCCCTCGCCGACAAGTTCGGGGCGCGCCCCCTCATCGTCTGCGGCATGCTGCTGCGGGCGCTGGGGTTTGCCAGCCTGGCCTATGCCCAGAGCGGATTGGAACTGATCCTCTCCTGCATCATCTCGGGGCTGGGTGGCTGCCTGTTCGATCCCCCCCGCGCCGCCCTGGTGATCAAGTTCACCCGGCCACGGGAGCGGGGTCGCTACATCTCCCTGCTGATGATGCTGGAGAGCGCCGGTGCCGTGGTGGGGGCCCTGCTCGGCAGCTGGCTACTCAACTTCGACTTCGAGTATGTCTGCCTGCTGGGGGCCGGCCTGTTCGTCTGCGCTGCCCTGTGCAACCTGCTCATCCTGCCCCCCTACAAGCTCTCGGTGCGCCCGACCCCGATCCGAGACGGCCTGGGCCAGGTGCTGGCGGACAAGGCGTTCTGCCGGCTGGTGCTGATCCTGAGCGGCTACTACGCCCTCTGGGTTCAGGTGATGCTGATCTTCCCCATCCTGGTCAAACAGATGGCAGGCAGCACCACCGCGGTGGGCTGGATGTATACCCTGGAGACGGCCATCTCCCTGGCCCTGCTCTACCCGCTGGCCCGCTACGGCGAGCGCCACTTCAAGCTGGAGAATCGCCTGATGGCGGGGGTGCTGCTGATGACCACGGGGATCGGGCTGGTGGCCTTTGCCACCACCTTGCCCGCCGTCTTTCTGCTGCTCGCCTGCTTCTACCTCGGCATCGTCATCGCCGAGCCGGCGCGGGAGACCCTGATGACCAAGCTCGCGCAGCCCGGTGCGCGCGGCAGCTACATGGGGTTCAGCCGCCTGGGGCTGGCGCTCGGGGGCATGACGGGTTACGTGGGGGGCGGCGCCCTGCACGACTACGCCATGGCCCAGGGGCAACCCTGGTTACCCTGGCTGGTGCTCGGCACCGTCGGTGTCACCACCTTGCTGCTGCTGGCCAACTGCTTCCAGCGCGGCTCCCGCCTGGCAGGGGTCAACGCCTGATCCTCTGGCAATCATCCCGTCTACCCCGGGCGCCCTTCTCTTGAAGGGCGCCCTTTTTTATCTTCTTCTTGCATTGCCCTCCCCCTCGTCTGCGCCCATCCACCCAAAAATCCCCCATAAAAAAAGCGGCAGATTGCTCTGCCGCTTTTGTTTTTCTACTGTCTGTTCGTTTTAGCCATGAGGCTTGTCGATCACCAATATGTTACGCAACATGTAATCGAGCACCTGCTCGGTCGTAGTATTAGAACCGCCCGTCAGGCTGTCGAAGGTATGATTCATCAACACAATCTCTTGAGTTGATGAGGTAGCACTATTGTCTTCTCTGATAAACAGATGCACACCATCGCCCCCCTGAATAACAGAGAGTAGAGAAGTCAGGTCATTCTGATTGTGAGAATCAAGTAAATCACTCAAGTCCAGCTTGTCTCCTTCCAAACGGTTAATGGTGCCTGACCCCTTGTTGAAGTCCATAATGTAATCCGTAGCTACGGCTCCTGATACCGTATCCCACTGATTCCAGACGAAAGTATCTAAGCCGCCGTCACCACGCATTACATCGTTGCCGAGCCCGCCGATTAGGATATCGTTTCCCAGACCGCCGCGCAGTGCATCGTTGTGACTGCCGCCATCGATATAGTCGTCACCGGTACCGCCAAACAGGATATCCGAACCTGACTGCCCGTAGATCTTGTCATTGCCGCTACCGCCATTGACCACATCCGCTTTACTACTACTGACATCAACACTCAGCAACAGACCGTCGCCATCGAGCATGGCATCTGTGCCAGACAAGCTGCCTGTCATGATGTGATGAGCCTTAAGCTGATTTACCGTCAGTTGCAACGAATCGTCGGTACCGAATCCATCAGCCCCAGTTTTGCCTGCATAAATCACATCATTGCCGCTGCCGGTTTCGATATGGTCATTACCTGCACCGCTGCTGACGATCTGGTCGGCACTTCCCTTGTTGTAGCTAGTACCGGTATGTATATGGTCGGTGCCGCCGTTACTGGTAGTGACTTCGCCCAGCAGATTACCGCCGAAGGAAACATCAAGACGGTCAGGATTAGCCGCTCTCTCGCCATTGCGTACCACGATAGCGTCGTTGAGGTCAGTACCATCTACCGTCAGCGGAAGATGAATCGGAACCCCGTTGCTGTCGACCGGGTTAACGCTGATGGTCAAGGAGCTGTTGGTGGTATCGCCATCACCATCGCGCATGCTGTAGCTGAACACCTCGCGTGCATCTGCCGGGATCTGGCTGCCATTCTTGGTGACCTGATAGGTATAGGCACCGTTGGCCAGAATGGTCAGAACCCCGTACAAACCGACTACCTGGGTACCCGCACCATTGGTATAGGTGGTCGAACTGCTGCCGACCCCGTAGCCAATGACACTCAGACCACCATCAGCACCGGCAAGATCGTTGGCCAGCACATTACCTGTGGTCTGTGGCCGCTGATAACCAGACCCTTCAACCAACTTGACGATCAGATCGAAGCTGTTGCTGGCATTTTCGTTGGTGTAGATAGTCTTCACCACATTGCCATTCGTATCGCGGAAACCTAGCACCTCAAGAGTGTAAGCCTTACCTTCAAAGTTGAATCTGGCGGTCGTGTTACCGATAGAGATGATGTCCCTTGAATCAGACCAACTATTATTCGGAGTTTCGTTGTGATTGAAGTTGATGGTTACTGTCACCGGGGTCATCCTCCCCATTGAATCCATAACAGAAAAAGTGACCTCCATCGTTGCAGCACTGATAGCATCGTAATTTATCGGATTGTTGTAGTGGGTGAATGTGCCCAACTTGATCTCTTCATTGATCGGAATTGAACTATTCAACGCGGCATCATTGTCCATGAAGCCGTAACCCGATGGATTATTGCCTCCCCCCCACCGAATTTGATCCTTACCTGGGTTAATGTCATTGGAGTCACGAACTTTCACATCCGAACCACCACGCCAACTTACCCAGTTAGCATCAACACCCGAGACTAGGAACGAATCAACAACCACATTAACTTTGGCATCATCAACTACAGCAACCGGCACATCATCACGCACGGCGACATCGAAAGAGCCGGTAGTTGTATCGGAGCCAGCTTTGCTCACCTCATAGTTCACGGTGAGACGCAGCTCATCCTGACTGTTCAATATGTTGCTTTGACCATCTACAAGGTGGCTAAGCGGCTTGAGCAGAGTAAAGGTGTAGCTCGGTGGATTGGCACTGTTATCCACCGTCACGGTAAAGGCCACATTGGCGGGGTTGTTGCCAAAGTATCCTTTGAGCCCGGCGCCATCCTGAACAACATTGACCGGCTGACCATCAATACCCGTCACCCCGCTCAGACCCGTGATGCCAACCAGTTTGAGTTGTACGCCAGAGACATTGCCACCACTGCCATCCGTCACCTGCAGCGACTGAGTCACAGAAAGCGGACCGCTAGCAGGCATCCCCACAGGCTCAGGCAAGTGTGCATTTCCGCCAGACAAACCATCCTCATCAACCAGACCACTGCCCAGTCGCACAGAGAGATCGTTGTCAGTAATGGTTCCGGCTCCGGTCGCACTACCTACTGTCAGAGTCAAGGTTTCAGTCTGTTCTACCAGCTTGTCATTCACTGTCGGTACTGACACGGTAAAGCTCGTCACACCGGCTGGTACTGAGATTTTGCCTGTGCTGCTGTTATAGGTAACACCGTGACTGAACTGCAGAGTTCCCCAGTCAGAGTTAGAGGCAGCATGAGTACCACTGCCCGCGATTGAGAGGCTGTACTCAGTCGCTACATTAGTCGCACCACTCAAGGTCACAACATGCTGCAAGGTAGCCCCTTCAACCACAGTGGCACTCGATACGCCGGTTACATCAGGGCGCGCCAGCGGGTTGACAGCAAAGCTGCCTTGCGAGCCGTCACCGTCCCGATCATAGGCGTTGAAGGTGAAGTCGATGTCGCCATCACCAACCGGGCGCTGCATCTCTGCATACTGGAAGAATTCCCACTTGCCCGTTGCAGGCGTGAATTGCATCTTGAAGATCAAGCTGCCATCACTGGCCTTGCCAACCATGCTGTTGGCACCTTCTGCTGTAATGGTAATTGCCAGACCAGCTGCAGTTTTCAGACCCGTTTCAACGGTGCCGGTAAGCAGCTCCAGACGCCCTTTACCATCAGCTCCCCATTGCGGTGCCACTGTCCCCGAGCCATAGGCAATTGCCTGCGGAGTAGAGGAGCCAAGGAACTCGATAGACTTGACGGTAAAGTCGCTGTTGTCTTCGGTATTGATGTTGCCGTTATTGGTCGCCTTGATCACCATGGTATCGAAACCACCCTGCTGCACCTGGAAGTTCTGGTTGAACTCTCCGTCCGCTGCATCCGAGCTGAATGAAAGTGTGTAAATCAATACGTTGCCTCGGTAGAACTCCACGACCCCGCTCTCCAGCTCGCCACCAAACATCTTGCTGAACTTGATGTTGGCGCCGTAGGCAACCTTGCCCTTATCCAGCGTGACAATCAGTCGCTCGGATACGGAAGAGCCATCAGCAAAGTGGCGGAAGTCAATCTCGTTGGCGAGGTTGTGGTAAGGCGCAGCACCGCTTTTCACACCCAGCCCCGAGCTGGAGCCGTTGACATCCGCCGTTACCAGTGAGGAATCGGTTGCCGACTTGAAGCCCTGGGCGCTGATGGTAAAACCCGCCATGTTCAGGGTGCGCTTGTTGTCACTGTACTTGGTCAGGTCGAAGAACCCGGTCAGCACGTTCGGAATATCGGTCTTCACCACGGAAACGACATCGCTGTTGCCGGCAATGGGGGAGTCGTCCTCGACGCTGACATCCAGCGTGTCCTTGGTGACGCCGCTGCCATCGGAGACCTCCACATCCAGCTGGAACGACAACTTGTCTTCCTGGGTGGTATCAGCATGATCGAGCGGCTCCTTGAGGGTCACCTCATAGGTCCAGTCCCCCTTGCCACTGACATTGAGGGCGGTCAGCTTGACCTCGACCACCGCCTTGTAATCGGCGCCGTCAATCGCCCCCTTGTAGCCGACCAGCGTCTTGCTGCCCGCATCCCAGCTCCACTGGACCTTGGCCCCACCGGACGTCAGCCCGGCCGGTCCGTTCAAGGAGATGCTGAGCGTGCTGCTGTCGATGTCGCCCACCGAGAGGGTACCGGACGCCTTGATGGCGTTGGTGGTATCCGGGTTGCCGACCGTGTCGGCAATACCGTTTGCCAGCCCCTCTTCGGAGACGACAGCCCCATTGGAGATGGTCAGCGTCGGCAGATCGTTGACCGCATCCACCTTGATGGTCACGGTTGCGGGACTCGCATCCACGGCGCCGTCGTTGTCTACCGCCGCATAGTTGAAGGTGGTGTTGCCGTTCCAGTTCGCATTCGGAGTGAAGGTGAGCTTGCCGGCGTCCGCCACCGCAATGCTCTGATCCACCGTCACAACCACCCCGTTCAGATAGAGGATGCCGTTGGCAGGCAGGCTCTTGATGGTGAAACTCACCACGTTGCCATCGATGTCGCTGCCACTGAGGGTCGGAATGGCGATGCTGGCGGCATCTTCCTGACCGTTTGCCTGCTTGTTCGCCGTCTCCGGCGCTTCATTCAGGATCTGCGCGTTGTCGCTGCCCGGCAGGGAGACATTGCCCGCCTTGTCGGTCTGGGTCGCGGTCACCGTCAACGATGTTCCATTGCCAGGTGTCGCCTCCGTCCAACTGATGGTGCCGTTCTGATAGCCGTAGCTCTTGCCATTGCTCGATTGCAGGGTGCCATCGGCTTTCAACGTCAGTTCAACCGTACTGCTGGCGACGCCATTGTTGATGATCAGCGTCACCTTGCCGCCTGCAACCAGATCAGCATGGCTGACCCCGGCATGCACCTGGATCTGATCGTTGCCGATCTCGGTCTTGGTCAGTATCTGGTCATTGTTGGCATCGTCCACGATAACCACGGTTGGGGCCGGGGAAGCTACGCTGTCCAGGATCGCCTGCTCGCTGTCCGTCGCCGGGTTGCCCGCCTTGTCAGTCACGTCCGCCTTCACGGTGAACGTGCCATCCGCCAGGCCGCTGGCCCCCAG
>NZ_JAPCIQ010000046.1:0-30029 GCF_027707405.1 Aeromonas sp. QDB68
CTGCAAAGTAAACTGGATGGCTTTCTTGCCGCCAAGGATCTGATGGCGCAGGGGATCAAGATCTGATCAAGAGACAGCCTGTATCGTGGTCTGTTTGCGTTATCTCTCTCTCATTATGCCCTAACTGGGCACGCCATAAAACATGGCTAGGCTCAACCACTTTAATTCTATCCTGACAGGTTTCAAGAATAGAATTCATGAAGCTTTGGGATTCTGCATCTAAAATATAGCGATTTTTTGAGCCCACTGCATTCATAAATTTGTAATAGCTTCTATGAGATTTAAATGTCATTCCACAACCTTATTGAAGATGAATACAGTTGAAGACTTTACCATAAAAATGTGCTACGACGTACAAATAAACACCACGAACAGACATTTACAAATACTACTCAACAGTTAACCACCTGATACATTATCACCACAAAATTTTCTTTTATAGATAAGAACGACAGAAATAACACAGCAATAGAATGCATCATTAGAAATGCGACTAAGTTAACTATTGATAACAGCATTGACCACAGCAAAAATTTAGAGGGTTGCAATTAATATCTTTAAATAAAAACAAGCCAATATAGATAATAAAAAACCACCCGCATAATGGGTGGTTTTTTCATTATATTCGGACGAACCCGAGAGATTTAACCCACAACACCAATCACTCCAACGGCGGCGTGCGCGGCGGCACCTGGCGCTTGCTGCCGGTGGACTCGAAGGCCGAGGCGACGCGCAGCAGGTTGTTGTCGTCATAGGCGCGACCGGCGAAGGTCAGGCCCACCGGCATACCGATATCGGCCATGACGCCCATGGGGACGGTGACGGTCGGTACGCCGAGGTGGCGAATGGCGAGGTTGCCGTTGGCAACCCAGATGCCGTTGCTCCAGGCGATATCGGCGGAGGCCGGATTCACGTCCGCGTCGGCCGGGGCGACATCGGCAACTGTGGGGAACAGCACGGCGTCGAGCTTGAGCCCGTCCATCCAGTCTTCCAGGTCCAGCTTGCGGGTCTGCTCCAGACCGCGCAGGCCATCCGGCACTGTGGCGATCTCGTCCCAGGATTTCAGGCCGCGCTTGGCCATATTGACGTACTCGTCCATGCCCGCCGCCAGATCGCCCTCGCGGTTCGGCAGGGTGCCCGGATCGTGGGGGAAGATCTTCGGCCCATCGACATCGGCCAATTTATTGAGCTTGGGATCGCCGTTGGCGCGCAGGAAGTCGTCGAACGCCCAGCCGGAGAGCTCCCACAGCTCGTCGTTGAGAAACTCAGGGCTCACGATGCCGCGATTGAACACGGTGGGCGCGCCGGGTCTGTCCCCTTCGCAGTTGGAGACCAGCGGGAAGTCCACTTCGATAACTTCGGCGCCCGCGGCTTCCAGTGCCTGACGGGCCTGCTCCCACAGCGCGATCACGGTCGGACGAGTATGGATGCGCTGACCGGTCGGGCCGCCGATACCGGGGTTGTCGCTGGTGCCGGCCAGTTCATCCTTGTTGATAAACATGCGCGGCACGCCGAGGCGCTTGCCCTTGAGGGCATCGGCCTTGGCAGCCAGTTCCAGATAGGACGCCGGACGCACTTCGGAGGCCTTGGGCAGTTGCACCCAGGGCTGCATGCGCCAGAGATCGCCACGGGTATCGCTATCGTCGGCGACCACTACGTCGAGCACTTCCAGCAGATCGGCCATGGTGCGGGCATAGGGCACGACGACGTCCATGGTCGGGGTCAGGGGCCAGTTGCCACGCACCGAAATCACGCCACGGGACGGGGTGTAGGCACACAGGCCGTTGTTGGAGGCAGGGCCACGGCCGCTCGACCAGGTCTCTTCGGCCAGACCGAAGGCGGCGAAGCTGGCGGCGGTGGCGGTACCGGCACCGTTGGAGGAGCCGGAGGCAAAGGGCGCGGTCAGGTAGTCGGCGTTGTAGGGGCTCTCGGCACGGCCATAGACGCCGCGCTGCATGCCGCCATTGGCCATCGGCGGCATATTGGTCTTGCCAAGGCAGATGGCACCGGCGGCGCGCAGGCGCTCCACGGTAAAGGCATCGCGCTGGGCCACCAGATCCTTGAAGGCCGGGCTGCCGGAGGCGGCGGTCAGCCCCTTGACCAGGTAGCTGTCCTTGGCGGTGTAGGGGATGCCGTCGAGCGGCCCCAGGGTTTCGCCACGGGCACGGCGGGCATCGGACGCTTGCGCCTCTTTCAGGGCATCGGGATTGGGCACCACGACGGCGTTGAGGCGGGTTGGTGTCTCGGGGCCGTCATAGGCTTTGATCCGCGCCTGATAGGCCTCGACCAGTTCGACCGCTGTGGTACGGCCTGATTCGAGCGCGGCACGCAGCTCGGCAATGGAAACCTCGGTCACTTCGATCATGGGGATCTCCTGTAAAAGGGTGACTGTTTGTAATGATGATCGCCGCATCGGCGCCTGCGACCATCACGTCATCAAGAGATAAAACCCCACGGCGTGGGGTTTTGAATACCAACCTCGGCTGGCTTGGAACAGGTTCTTACTTGCCAGAAGGAATTTGCTGAGTAATGCAGTGGATATTGCCACCGCCCAGCAGGATCTCCCGGGCCGGTACGCCAACCACTGTGTGCTCCGGGAAGATCTCTTCCAGAATGCGCTGGGCTTCGCCATCGGTGGCGGCATCCAGCAGCGGGTAGACGATGCGATCGTTGGTGATGAGGAAGTTCACATAGGAACCGGCCAGACGGCCTTCTGCCTCGCGCGGCACACCGCTGCCGCTCTCGACGCCAGCGGACTCCTCTTCGGTGCAGTAGAGCGGGCCCGGCTGGGGCAGCTTCCAGATTTTGAGCTTGCGACCCTTGGCATCGACCGCCGCTTCCAGCACCTTGAGGGCGGCCAGGGAGCGGGCGTACTGGGGATCGCTCTGGTCGTCTGTCCAGTGCAGGGCCACTTCACCCGGACGCACGAAGCAGCACATGTTGTCGATGTGGCCGTCGGTCTCGTCCATGTAGACGCCTTCGTCCAGCCAGATGAAGCTCTTCACGCCCAGATAGTCGCGTAAGTAAGCCTCGATCTGATCCTTGCTCAGGTGCGGGTTGCGGTTCTCGTTGAGCAGGCACTCGGCGGTGGTCAGGCAGGTGCCTTCGCCATCCACGTGGATGGAGCCCCCTTCCAGAATGAGCGGCGCGGCGTAGCGATCCAGGCCGTGCTGCTCCAGCATCCGGGCTGCCACTTCCTCATCCTGGTTCCAAGGGTAGTAGAGACCGCCCTTGTGGCCGCCCCAGGCGTTGAAGCCCCAATCCACGCCGCGGCACTCACCGGCGGCGTTGGTGACTATGGTCGGGCCTGTATCGCGGGCCCAGCAGTCATCGCTGGCCATCTCCACCAGGGTGACGTGGGCGGGCATGATGGCGCGGGCCTGCTCCATGAACTGTTCCGGCACCCCCATAAAGACCGGGGTGGCCTGCCCGATGGCATCGGCCACCTTGGCGAAGGTGGCTTGCGCGAAGCGACCGGCGCCCCGCCAGTTGTCCGGGCGGAACGGCCAGATCATCCAGACGGCCTGCTGGTGCGCCCACTCAGCGGGCATGGTGAAGCCGTCGGCGGCCGGAATGGAGTTGATGGTCTTGATGCTCATCGCAAGGCTCCTTGCATGGATTGAGGCCCCCACCTTGACCTGGGAACCCTGGAAAAATAAGAGTGGGTCGCAGTGTAAGAAGTTGCGCGCCCATCCATCAAATGAATAGGATGGATTGTCCCATAAACACGGCGAATAATCCCCACCATGAAACTGCACCAGCTCGACCTCAATCTGCTGCTCGCCCTTGACGCCCTGATGACGCAAGGGAGCGTGACCCGCGCCGCCGAGTCGCTCTTTATCAGTCAGCCCGCCATGAGCCACGCCCTCAATCGCCTGCGGGCCTTCTTTGACGATCCGCTGCTGGTACGCACGCCCCAGGGGATGCTGCCGACCCCCCGGGCCCAGCGGCTGCATCTGGGGGTGCAGCAGGTGCTGCGGCTGCTGGAGCAGCAGCTCTCCGAGGAGGAGCTGTTCGAACCGCGCCACTCCAAGCGCCGCTTCGTGCTCTGCACCACGGATTACGTGGAGTGCGTGCTGATCCCGCCCCTTATCCAGCGCCTCAGGAAGCTGGCCCCCGGGGTCACCATCGAGATCCGCATCCTGCGCGACACCCTGCCGGAGGCGGAGCTGGCGAGCGGCGAAATCGACCTGGTGCTGGGGTTTGACGAGTACATGCAGGTGCCAGGCTATCTGGGCAAGGAGACCTGGCTCACCGAGCCCCTGGCCGGACTGGTGCGCGCCACCCTGGAGCTGGAGGAGGAGCGTATCACCCTCGCGCAGCTTATCGAGATGCCCCACGTGTTCCACTCGCCGCTGGGCACCTCGGAGGCGAGCCTCGACCGCTATTTGCAGAGCCTGGGCCATAGCCGCACCATCTCGGTCAACAGCCAGAGCTATATGTCCGCCGCCGCCATCGTGAGCCAGAGCGATCACCTGCTGGTGCTGCCCAGCATGGTGGCGGAGCTGCTCGCCAGCCACTGGCCGCTGAAAAGCCTGCCCCTGCCCGACGACGTGCCGGACTATCACCTCAACTGTGTCTGGCACCCGGTGCATGCGCAGCAACCCGCCTTGATCTGGTTGAAGACGTTGATGAAGGATCTGGTGAATCCGGGCTAAGCGGCTGCGGTTGGCAGTTCCGCCCCCTCATCCCCAACCCTCCTCCCATTCTTTTGTAAATGAGCGGGAGAAGGGGGCAAAACCCCTGCTGCGTGTGGCATTCCCAGCAACAACAAAGGCTCCCGCGGGAGCCTTTGTTGTTTCCATCCTCGCCATCACGCCCGCAGGGCGCTCATCATCCGGGCGACGACACCGGCCAGCAGAGGGCGGTCGGGGTGGCACTGGGCGAAGGTGACCAGTCCCTGGATATGGACCTGCAAGAAGGCGGTCAGGGTGGGGATGTCCCCCTCTTTTGCCAGCTCTCCCTGCGCCTTTGCCAGGGCCAGCTGCCCGGCCAGATCCTGTTCCAGCTCGCCGTAGATGGCCTTGAAGCGAAGGTGCAGCTCCTCGTCCTGCTCCGCCAGCTCCATCAGGGTGCGGGTCAGCAGGCAGGAGCCCTGCAGGGCATCGTCCACCACCTGCTCGAGGAAGGCGTGCAGCCCCGCCAGCGGGCTGGGCTGTGCCAGGCAGCGGCGGCGCAGGGCCCCCTTCTCTGCCACATAGTGATCGACCGCCGCCAGCAGCAGGCCGCGCTTGTTGCCAAAGGCGGCATAGAGGCTGCCCGGGTGCAGGCCGGTTGCGGCCACCAGCTCCTGCATGGTGGTCTTGGCATAGCCTTTGGCGCGAAAGGCTTCCATGGCGTTTCGCAAGACGGCATCCCGATCGTATTCGGCGCTGCGCATGGGGTCTCCGGTGGCAAGGTCCCGCGGGACGGAAAAAACAGGGCGGCAAGTTTACCCCAGCCTCCCCCGTCAATCCATGTTGAATGCTTGCTCAAAAAATACTTGCACACAAACCAAAAAACGTCTTGAATGCCCGTTCAAGAATCACTCCCTCAGGACAGACGATCATGAATACCCTGTTTCAGCCCTATCGCCTCAACGACACCCTCACCCTCGCGAACCGTTTCATGATGGCCCCCCTCACCCGCTGCATGGCGGGCCCGGGTCTGGTGCCCACCGAACAGATGGCCGCCTACTACGGCCGCCGCGCCGACATCGGCCTCATCATCTCCGAAGCCACCATCATCCGTCCGGACGGGCAGGGCTACCCCAATACCCCTGGGCTCTACAGCGCCGAACAGATCGCCGGCTGGAAGAAAGTGACCAGCGCCGTGCATGCCAACGGCGGCAAGATCTTCGCCCAGCTGTGGCACGTGGGCCGTCTCTCCCACCCCTTCTTCCACCACGCCGAAGTGCTGGCCCCCTCCGCCGTCGCCCATGAGGGCACGGTGCCGCGCATGCGCGAGCTGGTCTATCAAGTGCCCCGCGCCCTGACCGGGAGCGAAATCGCCCAGCTGGTCGAGGATTACGCCCAGGCCGCCGCCAACGCCATCGAGGCGGGCTTTGACGGGGTGGAGATCCACGGTGCCAACGGCTACCTCATCGATCAGTTCCTGCACCACGCCAGCAACCTGCGCACCGACAACTACGGCGGCAGCCCCGAGAACATGAGCCGCTTCGCGCTGGAGGTGGTGGATGCCATCGCCGCCCGCATTGGCGGGGATCGCACCGGCCTTCGTCTCTCCCCCGGCGCCTATGTGCACCTGGAAGGGGATGCCCGGGATCGCGCCGTGTTCGACCACCTGCTGGCCGAGCTGAACCAGCGTACTCTGGCCTATCTGCACCTGGGTATCTTCGATGACAGCCTCACCTTCGACTACCTGGACGGCCGCGCCTCCGACTACCTGCGTGCCCGCTACGACGGCCACCTGGTGGGGGTCGGCAACTACAGCGCCGAGACCGCGCTCGAGGCCATCGAGGCGGACCGCTTCGACCTCGTCGCCATCGGTCGCCCCCTCATCGCCAACCCGGACTACCTCGCCAAGGTGAAGCAGGGAGAGGCGCTGACCCCCTATGCCGACACCATGCTGGCCGAGCTGGTCTAACCCTCGCCGGCGCCTTGCCTGACCAAGGATGGGATCCGCGCCCCCGCGCGGGTTTCCAATGTTTGGGCCCTCTCCCGGGCCCTTTTTTCTGCCTGCCTTTCGCCCTTTTTCACGCAAATGGTTGTCACCAACAACCAAAAGATGGTATTGGTTGCGCACAACAACCAAATACCATCACAAGGAGACAACCCCATGGATCCCCGCCCCCTGCGCGCCCTGTCGAGGGAACTGGTACGCGAACTCGGCATGCTCTCCCAGCAGTGCGGCTCGCTGGCCCTGAGCCCACTGGAGGCCCACCTGCTCATCGAGCTGGAGAACGGTCCCGCCACCAACCAGCAGCTTGCCGAGCGCCTTCGCATCGACAAATCCAACGCCAGCCGCCCCCTGGCCCGCCTCGCCGAGCGGGAGCTGATCGCCTGGCAACCCCACCCCTCTGACGGGCGCAGCAAGGAGGCGAGCCTCACCGAGCCGGGCAAGGCACAGCTTGAGGAGCTGCACCGGCAGATGGACGAGACCATGGCGGGGGCCCTGGCCCAACTCTCCCCCGCCGAGTGCGAGCAGATCTGGGAGGGCATGCGGCTCTATCGCAGCGCCCTCTCCCGCGCCCGCCGCCAGCAGGGCTTCGTCATCCGCCCCATCACCCCGGCCGACAATCCCCGGATCGCCGCCGTGGTGCGCGCCGTCTCCGCCGAATACGGCCTCACCGCCGACAAGGGGTATGGCGTGGCGGATCCCAACCTCGATTTTCTCCACGAGACCTATCAGGGGGAACGCAGCCGCTACTGGGTGATTGAGGGGCCGGACGGCACCATTCTTGGCGGGGGCGGCATAGCGCCGCTGGCGGGGGCACCGGATGTGTGCGAGCTGCAGAAGATGTACTTCCTGCCCGCCCTGCGGGGGCTGGGCCTGGGACGGCGGCTGGTCTTGCAGGCGCTGGCCGAGGCTCGCGCCCTGGGTTACCAGCGCTGCTATCTGGAGACCACCGCCGTGCTGCGGGAAGCCACCGCCCTCTATGAATCTCTGGGCTTCGAACACCTGCCGGGGCCCCTTGGCTGCACGGGCCACGACGCCTGCGAGATCTGCATGGTGCTGGCGCTCGACTAGCTCAAACAACAACAAGGGGCCCATGGCCCCTTATTGTTTCATCTTGCGCCCCCTGATCAGCCAGCGCGCTGCTCCAGGGTCCCAGCAGGCCGGGAAAGCGGTCGCTTGGCCCAGACCCCGGCCAGCAGAGAGCCGGACAGGTTGTGCCAGACCGAGAAGAGGGTGCCAGCCATGGCCGAGGCGGGAGTGAAGAATTTCATGGCCAGCGCCGTGGCGAGGCCAGAATTCTGCAACCCCACTTCGAAGGCCACGGTGCGGCAGATCCGCTCCTCAAAGCCCAGCCAGCGACTGACCCAGTAGCCCGCCGCAATGCCGATGCCGTTGTGCAGGATCACCGCCAGCGCCACGATGGGGCCGATGCTGGCGAACTGCCCTGCGTTGAGGGCGACCACGATGGCGATGATCATGACGATGGCGGCCATGGAGACGAGCGGCAGCACGGGCTCGATACGTGCCGTCAGGGAGTGGAGGAAAACATTGGCAACCACCCCGAACACCACGGGTATCAGCACTATCTTCACTAGGCTCAGCAGCATGTCCAGCACCGGCACGTCGACGCTCTTGCCAGCCAGCAGCTGCACCAGCAGGGGGGTGACGAGTACCCCGAGCAGGGTGGAGAGAGCTGTCATGGTGATGGAGAGAGCCACATCGCCCTTGGCCAGATAGCACATCACGTTGGAAGAGGTGCCACCGGCGACGCTGCCCACCAGCACCATGCCCACGGTCAACTCGGCATCAAAGCCCAGCAACAGGCTGACCAGCAGGGCGGCCAGCGGCATCACGCTGAACTGCAATACCAGCCCGAGGCCGATGGCCTTCTTGTTGCGCACCACGTCGAGGAAGTTCTGGGGTTTGAGGGTCAGCCCCATGGCCAGCATGATGATGGTCAGCAGCGGCACTATCTGGCCCTTGAGGCCGACGAAGGGCTCGGGCTGCCAGTAGGCCAGCAGGGAAAACAGCAGGGCCCAAAGCGGGAAGAGGTGGGTGATGCGTCCAAGCATGGTGTACTCCTTGTTATTGTCCAGACGCGGGCAGACCAGGGGATGCCCGCAGGGAACTTTCTCTTATACCAGCTTTGTCGCCGGCAGGCCCGTGTAGCGGCGCTCAGGAAGGGAAATAGAACCAGGCGGTCTGGATAAGACCCTCCTTCACCTCGAACACCGCCACGCTCTCGATGGGCTCGAGGGAGAGGCCGTGGATCAGCTCGTGATCAAACACCTTGTTGCCCAAGACGGTGCGTGACAGCAGCTCGGCCTTGAGCAGCGGGTTGTTGAATCTGTGCTCCGCATAGAAGGCCCGCAGCACCCCCTTGCCGACTGTGCTCGGCGTCTCGGTCGGCATGCGATAGCCTTTGAAATCCGGGGCAAAGCAGGCCACGAAGGCATCGAGATCGTGGGCATTGTAGGCGGCAAACTGCGCCTCTACGGGTTGGGTGACGGACATGTCTCTCTCCATGAATGAAATTTAAATCACTTATCCTTGATTTTTATTCACTCATCAAGCCCCGGATGGGGATCGCCGCCCCTTCCAATGAAACACCCCATAACAAAAAACCCCGCCGAAGCGGGGTCTCTCTGGTCATCAGCCACCCGCTGGGTGCGGGCGGGGTGATCAGTGTTCGCGGGTCTGGCGGAAGTGAACGTCCGGGTGACGCTCCTGGGCCAGGCGCAGGTTGACCATGGTCGGCGCGATGTAGGTGAGGTTGTCACCCCCATCGAGGGCCAGGTTGACCTCGTTCTTGCGCTTGAACTCCTCGAACTTCTTGACGTCGGTCCCTTCCACCCAGCGGGCGGTGGCGACGTTGACCGCCTCGTAGATGGCCTCGACGTTGTACTCGCTCTTGAGGCGCGAGACCACCACGTCGAACTGCAGCACACCGACCGCACCGACGATGAGGTCGTTGCTGATGAGCGGACGGAACACCTGCACCGCCCCCTCTTCGGAGAGCTGCACCAGCCCCTTGAGCAACTGCTTCTGCTTGAGGGGGTCACGCAGGCGGATACGGCGGAACAGTTCCGGCGCGAAGTTCGGGATGCCGGTGAACTTGAGATCTTCACCCTGGGTGAAGGTGTCGCCGATCTGGATAGTGCCGTGGTTGTGCAGACCGATGATGTCGCCGGCACAGGCCTCGACCGCCTGTTCACGGTCACCGGCCATGAAGGTGACGGCGTCGGAGATGTTCACGTCCTTGCCGATGCGCACGTGGCGCATCTTCATGCCCTTGCTGTAAGTACCTGACACGATACGCATGAAGGCGATACGGTCGCGGTGTTTCGGGTCCATGTTCGCCTGGATCTTGAACACGAAACCGGAGAACTTCTCCTCAGTCGCCACCACTTCGCGGCTCTCGGCCTTGCGCGGCATGGGGGCTGGCGCCCAGTCGGTCAGGCCGTCCAGCATGTGGTCGACACCGAAGTTGCCAAGGGCGGTCCCGAAGAAGACCGGGGTCATCTCGCCGGCGATGAAGGCATCGTGATCGAACTCGGGAGAGGCGCCCTGCACCAGCTCCAGCTCGCCACGCAGCTGGGCCGCCAGATCGTCACCGATGGCCGCGTCCAGCTCGGGGTTGTTCAACCCCTTGACCACCCGCTTCTCCTGGATGGTGTGGCCCTGACCGCTCTGATACAGGTAGGTCTCGTCCTTGTAGAGGTGATAGACACCCTTGAAGGATTTGCCACAGCCGATGGGCCAGGTGATGGGGGCGCACATGATGTTGAGCTCGCGCTCCACCTCGTCCATGACCTCCATCGGGTCGCGCACTTCGCGGTCCAGCTTGTTCATGAAGGTGAGGATGGGGGTGTCGCGCAGCCGGGTCACTTCCATCAGCTTGCGGGTCCGGTCTTCAACACCCTTGGCGGCGTCGATGACCATCAGGCAGCAGTCGACCGCCGTGAGGGTACGGTAGGTATCTTCGGAGAAGTCCTCGTGACCCGGGGTGTCGAGCAGGTTGACCAGGCAGTCGGCGTAGGGGAACTGCATCACGGAAGTGGTGATGGAGATACCGCGCTGCTTCTCCATCTCCATCCAGTCGGATTTGGCGTGCTGGCCCGAGCCACGGCCCTTGACGGTACCGGCGCGCTGAATGGCCTGTCCGAACAGCAGGACCTTTTCGGTGATGGTGGTTTTACCCGCATCCGGGTGCGAGATGATCGCAAAAGTGCGTCTCTTGGAGACTTCACTCAGAAATTCAGCTGACATAATTCGACGTTCTTCTATTGAGCGGCGGCCTGGAGCCACCGTGGGAAAAATGCGGGACAGCACCTTGGAATCAGGGCGCCCATGCAGACAACGACACCACGCGGGCGGGTCAGTGACCGCCGGTGGAGACAGGAGAAGCGCGTTGCATTACATGGGTCTGGCCCCGGATCAAAGCAAAATTGCGCGGCATTATACCCGCGCGAGTGAAAAATACCCAGCCCGCTATCACGGGGGCCCGGGGTCGGCCTCACCGGGCCGTCATCACCCGGTTGCGCCCCGCCAACTTGGCCTCGTACATGGCCTCGTCGGCCCGGCGTACCAGCTCGCCCAGGTTGTCATCCTCGGGTTTGTACTGGGCGCAGCCGATGCTGATGCGGATGGGGTGATCCGCAGGCACCCCCTCAATCTCGAGACGGGCGACGGCTTGGCGGATCCGCTCCGCCACCTCGACGGCCTCGTTCAGGAGGGTATCCGGCAGCAGCACCAGAAACTCCTCGCCGCCGTTGCGCCCCACCCTGTCGAGGCTGCGCAGCTGCTCCTCGATGCACTGGGCCACGGCGGTGAGCACCCTGTCACCCACGTGGTGGCCCAGCTGGTCGTTCACCTTCTTGAAGTGATCCACATCCAGCAGCAGCACGCACAGGGGGTTGCCCTCCTCCCGCGCCTGGGTGAACCATTTGCGCCCCTTGGCCTGGATCTGGCGCCGGTTGTGGATGCCGGTCAGTTCGTCCGTCATGGCGAGACGCTGCATCTTGCGGGTGCGCCCGCGCTGGTGCACCACCAGGGTACCCATCACCACCAGCAGCAGGGCCACCACCAGGTATTGCCAGTAGCGCCGCTCCTGCAACTGCTTGAGTTTCTCCGCCTGCAACTGCTGCTGGGACCTGAGGGTCTGGTTCTCCAGCTCCTTGCGGGCGAGATCAAACTCGAAACGCATCTGCAAGGAGCGCTGTTCCCGCAATCTGAGCTCGAGGGCCTGGCGGGTCTCGACATAGGTCTTGAGGCTGGTGAGGGCCGACTGGATATGCCCCTGACGCTCCAGCACCCGGGCGCGGGTCTCATGCACCCGGGCGAGGAAGCGCAGGTTCTGCTCCCGGGTAAAGATGGGCTCGGCCTCGCCCAGGTGCCGCAGCGCCTCGCCGGGTCGGTTCAGGGCCTCGAGGACGTCGGCCATGACGAGGTGCCAGTGGCCCAGGGTGACGCTGTCCGCCCCCTCCCCCTGATGAAGGGAGGCTGCCGCCTGATCGAGCTTGGTCATGGCCTGGTCCGGCTTGCCCTGCTTGAGCAGGATGGTGGCTATCTCGATCCGGCTCCAGGCCAGGACCCCTTCCTGGTTTGATCCCATATAGTAACGCTCCGCTTCGGCCATCAGGGGCAGCGCCTTGTCGTACTCTTCGGTGTCGATGTAGAGGAGCCCCTGCTGGCTGTGAATGTCCACCAGGTACTCCTCGACCCCGAGCTGCCGGTAGTCGTGCTCCAGCTCCTTGAAATAGCTCTCGGCCCGCTCATAGAGCCCCATCCTGCGATAGGCATTGGCAATATTGGCGAGCACCTCGCGCCCCTTGGCCTCCAGCTCGAGCGCCTCGTATCGCTGGTGGGCATCGATGAGATCCATCAGCCCCTCCGCCAGCTCCCCCTGGTAGGAGTACATCTCCCCCCGCAGGCTCAGGATGTCGGCACGCTGACGCTCATCCCCGAGCCGGCGAGCCAGGGTCAGGGCGGCGTCGTAATCCTCCCCGGCCCCGGCCATGTTGCCGAGCAGTTGCCGGTGATAGCCGCGACAGGCGAGCAACCCCACCTCGGTGACCCTGTCCTTGCGGGCACGGGCCTGTGCCAGCCCCTGCTCGGCAAACGCCACCGCGCGGCGAAACTCCTCGTCCCGTTCACCCGGCAGGGCCCAGCACTGCAGCCGGGCAAGACGCTCCTGCACCTCGGGCGGATAGTGTGCCTGTCCGGCAACCAGGGCGGCGACGCGCTCGCGAAACACCTGCACCGGCATCGCCGACTCTTCCAGCTGCTGCAACGCCAGCTGCAACTCGTGCCCGGCCAGTGGCGCCGCCTGGGCCAGGGCAACCCCCAGCCACAGCAACAGGCCACATCCCATCAGGATCTTCATGCGGACTTTTTCTCCTCTTCACCGGCCGGACGCCACGCTCATCGCTGTCATCATATCCCCACAGACTCTGGGCGCACAGCCGTCAGAGGGTGGGAAAACGCCTCATATCGGACGAGAGCCTCCCCTATCCCCTTCTTTACAGAAGGAGTAGAGTGCATCGACTATATATGCTTTCGAACAGGGGAAGGGATGAGGAATGACCTACGAGGAGCTGAGGGAGGCTTACGACAGGTTGTTGCTGGAGAACGAGCGTCTCAAACGCATCGCGGATGACGCGCGGGAGAAGCTGGACGCAGCCATGGACGGCACCGGCCTGTGCATCTGGCAGAACCATGTGCCCACCGGCAAACTCATCATCTTCAACCGGCGCTGGGGCTCCATGCTCGGTTACCAGCCCAAGGAGCTGTCGGCCCACTTCGACGTCTGGCGCGCCCACCTGCACCCGGAGGACAGGGAGCAGGTGCTGCAGGCCTTCTTCGATCATTTGGAGGGCAAGAGCCCGTTTTATCAGGCGATGCACCGCATGATCGCCAAGGATGGCAAGACCACCTGGGTGCTGGACCGGGGCCGGGTGGTGGAGCGGGATGATCAGGGCAACCCCGTCCGGGTGATGGGCACCCATATCGACATCACCCACGAGAAGGAGTACGAGCAGCAGCTCGCCCAGCTTGCCCACCGGGATCCCCTCACCGGCCTGTTCAACCGCACCGCGCTGCACCGCCACTTTCCCGGGGAGTACCAGGCCATCTGTTTCATCGATCTCGATGACTTCAAGCTGGTGAACGACAACCTGGGCCACCGGGCAGGTGACGAGCTGCTGGCCTCCCTTGCCCAGCGCCTTCGCCACTGCTGCGGCGAGGAGGTACGGCTGGGGCGCATCGGCGGGGACGAGTTCGTGCTGCTGCTGCCCTGGGCGTGCGACGATCCCCGCACCAGCCACCTCGCCCGCCAGTGCATCGATGCCATCGCCACCCCCTTCGAGCTGCCCAACGGGGACGCCTCGGTGGGACTGAGCATGGGAATTGCGGCCATCCGGCCCCAGGACGATTTCGGCGCGGCACTGGCCCGGGCGGATCAGGCCATGTACAGGGTCAAGCGCAGCGGCAAGCGGGGTTTTTATATTGCCCAGCCAAGCGGTCAGCCGCTGCTGGATCAGGAGCAGGTCAACGAACGGGGCCTCTACCACAGGCCCACTCTCTGAGCCTGAGCACCCTCAATGGCGCTGCCAGCGCCGCAGCAGGCGTCCACGCAGGCCGCAATCGAGCAGCCAGCTGTTGTCGAACACCCGCAAAATGGCCGCCTTGGCGTGACGGGACATGGCGACCGCATGGAAGCGTGTCTGCTGCGCCCGTCGCCGGTTCATCCGCTCGAGCAGGGGGTGGGGCAGGTTCTGGGCGATGAAGTCGGAGATCACCAGCACGTCGGCCTTGGCAAAGGCGGGTTGTTCGAGCTGGGTCAGGGCCTGCTCCAGGCAGGGCACCAGATCGGTCCCTCCGTGAAAACTCATGGAGAGAAAGCGCTCCGCCTTCTCAAGCCCGGTGTCGGCGGTGATCTCCAGGGTCGCCACCTCGGTGGAGAAGAGCATCAGATAGCAGCCCCGCTTCTCCTCCATCGCCCCTTTGAGCAGGGCGAGAAACAGCGCCTTGGCGCATTCCTCCGGATAGCCCCCCATGGAACCTGACGTATCGACGCAGACGATGAAGGGGCCACGCGGCTGCACCTCCTGCCCTCCCTGCTCGGGGGAGCGCAGCATCAGACGCTGGCGCGGCAGGGTGCCCCGTGACTGGTAGCTCAGCAGGCGCCGCTCCAGATAACGGCGATAGAACTCCAGCTCCAGCTCCGGCAGCGCCAGCATCACCGCCTCGCTCGGCAGGAGGCGCATCAGATCGCTGGCCGGGTGCACCCCCACCAGATCGTCGGGCACATCGTCACTTTGCACCTCCTCCAGCTCGTGCACAGGCACCGGCGGCAGCGTCCTGTCCTCGCTGCGCCGCTCCCGCTCGCTGCGCCCAAGCAGGGCGGCGATCTCCGCGAGCAGAGGCTCCTGCTGCAACATGCGGGCGTACTGCTTCACCAGCGCCAGGCTGCGCTTGTGCCAGCTCCCCTGGGCCAGATCCCAGAGCCCCCCGGCGGAGATCTGGTGCGGATCCAGGGCATCGGCCAGGGTCCGGTTGGCCAGCAGTTGATCCTCTATCTCCTGGCGCTGCTTCTCCCGCTCCGCCTCCGCTATCTGCTGCTGCAACTGCAACAGGCTGCCCACCAGGCTGGCGCGCCACTTCTCGATGAAGAGCTGGCGCAGTCCCTCGGTGGGCTGGGCCACTATCTGGCGCACCAGGCTGCGGGCATCCCCCGCGAAGGGGCTGTGCTGCTCAAGGGCTTCCAGCAAGGCGGGCAGGCGCCCCACCAGCTCCGGCAGGGGCAGTTGCCGGTGGGCCTGATAGAGCAGGTATTCCCGCTCGAGGGCCACCGGCACCGGCTTGTGGCGCATCTCCTCCCCAAGCTGTTCGCTCCAGGTCTGGATGCGCTTTCTGAGCAGCTTCCCCTGCAGGGGCGAGCGCTTGAGGAACTCGGAGATCTTGGGGGTGGAGGCAAGCAGCAGCGCCATCTCCCCCGCCAGTTCCCCCTCCCCCATGAGCAGCCCCAGGTCCATCATGCCGATCTCTAGCATGGGCCACCCCGGGCGTTGAGATGTGATGGAATATCATGCTGACGAAACATGTTTTTCATCCTGTTTATTTCACCAGCCCCACGTCAGGCGCGACGTCACACCTGTGCATCGAGAAGAGGCAGACGATCCCGCCACTGCTGCAGCTCGGCCCCCAGCCGCTCCAGGTCCCGGTTCAGCACGAAGAAGCTGTCCTCCACCTGACGCAGCCAGTGGTCCCCCACGAACAGATGGGGCTGGTGACGGTCGAACAGGTTGCGCTGGCCCTTGAGGTTTTGCAGCACCCGGTTCACCTGGCCCGTCAGGTCGTCCAGGGCCGACAGCCAGGGGGCCATCACCACCTCGGGGATGGGGGTGCGCTCCACCAGCATCAGGGGCACGGGCTGGCGCTGGATATCCAGCACGTGCAGCCGCAACTGCTCGTCCAGCACCAGCTCGTAGTGCCCCTCCTTGGGGTTGCCGAGGGGCCAGCCCACCAGCGCCTCCCCGGTGGGGTGCCAGTGAGAGAGCAGGGTGCGATCGAAGGTGAGGGTGCCGGTGAGGCGCTCGGGATCGCTGCCATCCAGGGGCACCGGGGTGAGCAGCTGGAAGTGCACCAGCTTGCCGAACGGCCTGGCGTTGGCCAGCGGCAGTTCGGTGCCGCGGGCGCGGCGGCCGAACCACTGCTTGCGCTTGACCGCCTTGCAGCCGATGCGCAGGGCGACCGCCCCCTGCAACTGCTTGAACTGCTCGCGCAAGGAGAGCAGCTCCCGGGTCAGCGCCAGTTGCTGGTAGCCGTAGAGGCGGGAAAACTCGCCGATCATCTCCAGCAGCGCGGTGCGGGAAGCCTCGTCATGCCAGAGGCAATCCTTGAACAGCAGCAGATCCAGGGGAGCCACCTCGTCGCGGCCATTGAAGAAGGCGCTCGCCTTGATGAGCCGCACCGCCTTCTTCCAGCGCCGATCCGAGACATAGCAGCCGTGCCCGAGCTGGCTGTCGAGCTGCTGGCGCAGCTGGTAGATGAGTTCGAAACAGGCGTCCGGCAGGCGCACCTGCTCGATGGCATCCTGCCAGGCGTCGTACTCTTCCCCCCGAATCTGCACCGAGGGGGTCAGGTTCTGATGGGACTGGCCATCGCTCGCCAGCATGGCCTGGAAGTTGGATTTCTCCTGCACCCTGTCCATCCAGACCCGCACCAGCATGCGGTCGTAGAGCGCCTCCAGCCCGCTGTCCGGGGCCGGCAGCTCGTTCGAGGCGGTGACCAGCAGCCGCATGGGAATGGGGTGCTGGCTGTCGCCGTTGCGAAACTGCCGCTCGTTGATGGCGGTGAGCAGGGTGTTAAGGATGGCGGGGCCCGCCTTCCAGATCTCGTCGAGGAAGACCACCTCGGCCTCCGGCAGGTAGCCGCTGGTCAACCGCAGGTACTTGCCATCCTCCTTGAGCGCCTGGATGGAGAGGGGGCCGAACACCTCCTCCGGCGTACTGAAACGGGTCATCAGGTATTCGAAATGGCGGGCATCCTGAAACGCCAGCTTGAGGCGCCGCGCGATCAGGCTCTTGGCGATGCCCGGGGGGCCCAGCAGAAAGACGCTCTCGCCACTCAGGGCCGCCAGCAGGCCGAGCCGCAGGGCATCCTGGCGCTCATACAGTCCCTCGCCAAGGGCGGAAAGGAGCCGTGGCAGGCGCTCATGAATGGGGGTGGCACGAACAGTATTCTGGGCTAAAGGCGGCATAGGCACAGTTCCGAAGCTGATAGGTCATCCGTGGTGACGGGGTCCGGCCTCTGGCCCCGCCCCACTCTCATTGTCTGTCATCTCTGCCCCCGGGGAGGCGCTCGTTTGCCATCGCCACAGGGCGAAAAGCGCACGTCCGGGGTGCAGCAAATCCCGCGAGAGTGTACTCTGCGCATCATTATTTACCCCAACGCAGATCAAGAGTGAGCCTTCGCCATGCAAGATCCCCTGCTGGACCCGCTGCGCCAGCGCATCCTGGCCCGCATGGGCATCCCCCTCTGGCAACAAAGAGGCCGACTCCTGGCGGGAGGCACCAGCCCCGACGGCGCCGCGCAGCCGGCAAACACGCCCGCCGACGAGGTGCTGGCCCCGCAGGAGACTGCCCCTCTGCCGACCGGCAAGCTCTGGCTGCTGGCCGAGACGCTGCCCGCGCCCTCCCTGCTCGGGGACATCTGCCGCTGGCTCGGCCTTGGCACGGACGAGGTCTCCCTGCTGTCCGAGATGCCTTCCCTGCCAGCAGGGGCCACTTCGCCCCTGCTCTGGCTGACGGCACCGGACCCTCGCTGGCCCGATGCCCTGGTCTGCCCGCTCAAGCCCGATGGGGCGCACAAGCGCGCCCTCTGGCAGCAGTGCCGGCAGCGCCACACCCCTTGATGCTCACGACCATGGCACGGCCATGGTGTCCATCGCAAGCCTGAATCCCGTCCGGAGTGACCATGTCTGACCTCTTGCCCCACTTTCGCCCCCTGCTCGAATCGGACTTCGAAGCCATCTACCCCATCGAGCAGGCCGCCCACCAGGAGCCCTGGAGCCAGGCCAACCTGCTCTCCTGCTTCGGGCCACGCTATCTCAACGGCCTGATGCTGGTGGACGGACGACCGGCCGGTTTCTACATCTCGGATCTGGTGGCGGGAGACAGCTCCCTGATGAATCTCTGCGTGCATCCCGATTTTCAGGGCAAGGGGCTGGGGCGGGCGCTGCTCAGGGAGTACCTGGCCCGCAGCAAGGCCGGCAAGGCCGAGGCCTGGTTCCTGGAGGTCAGGGCCGGCAACCGCACCGCCATCAACCTCTACGAGAGCGAGGGGTTTGCCGAATATTGCCGCCGCGCCGACTACTACGGCACCGGGCAGGAGAGGGAGGATGCCGTGCTGATGTCCCGTCTGTTCGACTTCGGCTGACAACCCGCTGCAGACCGCCGTCAGCGGGCAACACCCCCTCTGACCTCCCAGACTCCCCCGCTTCGCTTCCCCCTCAGGGCAGGGGCGCGTTGTCGATGGAGGGGTCTTCCAGGCTCAGGGTCACCCTCAGCACGGCCTCGAAGGCGGCTCCCGAGAGGGGCATGAAGAAGCCGCGACCATAGGTGACACCGGGCATCCAGATCTGTTCGATATCCACCGCGATCTTGATGGGGCGAAGCGGCTCACCCGGTCGCTGGACATAGATGCCAGGGGCCGTCGCAACCTGGGGGAAGCGGCGCAGAATGTGCTCGCTGCCATCCCCCGCATCCGGGTTGAGTCGCACCTTCACCAGCCCCGCCAGGGCGGATTGCATCTCGGGGGCACGCCACAGCCTGGTATTCAGCGCCTTGCAGCGTCGGCACTTGGCGCGCTCGATCACGTAGAGCAAGGGGTATCCTTCCCTCAGCGCCAGCCGCTGCGCCTGCTCATAGCCCTCGGCGCCGCTCAGCCAGGGATTATCCTGCTCCCCCGCGCCCCCCAGCAGATACCAGAGGGCGCCTGCCCCCGCCAACAGCAGCAACACGCCGGTGAACAGGCTCTTGATCCCGATATTCATGGTGCAACTCCCTGAATGAATCCGATCCCTGCCCCCTATCATGCCTCACTCTCATCTGGTTGACGACTTTGTGATCCAGGACAAATGGCGCACACTTGTAAGCTGTAATGTTAGAGTTTAAACTCCAGCCCCGATTTTGGTGCCCCTGCGGGCGCACAACTGTTACTTGAGGATGCGTGAGATGTCGCAGTTTCATCTGGTTAGAGTGATGCGTGAGCGTATTGCCCGCCTTGGCAACAAGGCCGCCCTGCGCGTCCAGCAGGATGGCCAGTGGCGCGCCATCGGCTGGCGAACCCTGGGTCAGGCCATGGATTATTGCGCCCAGGGACTGATCCGGGCGGGCCACCAGTCCGGCGAGATGGTCGGCATCTATGCCCGCAACATGCCCGAGTGGACCCAGGCCGACCTCGGCATCCTGGCCGCCCGTGGCGTCAGCGTGCCCATCTACCCCACCAGCACCCTCGATCAGCTGCGCTACATCGTCAAGGATGCCGGCATCAGGATGCTGTTCGTGGGGGAGCAGCCCCAGTTCGATCAGGCGCTGCACCTCATCGACAGCGGCGAGATAAGCCACATCGTCGCCCTGGACGGCACCGTCGATCTGCGCGGCTGCGCCTCGGCCAGCCACTTCCAGACCTTCCTCGTCTCCGGCAACCACCAACCCAGCGAGCTGGTGCTGCGCGAGCGCGAGCGCCACTACCGCATGGACGACCTGCTGACCCTCATCTACACGTCGGGCACCACGGGCGAACCCAAGGGGGTCATGCTCGATTTCGCCAACATGGCCGCCTGCTTCGAGATGCATGACGCTCGCCTCGACCTCAGTGAGCAGGATGTCTCCCTCTGCATGCTGCCGCTGAGCCATGTGTTCGAGCGCGCCTGGAGCTACTACGTGCTCTATTGCGGCGCCGAGAACGTCTACATTCGCGACCCGCAGAAGGTGATGGATGTCATCGGCGAGGTGAAGCCCACCGTGATGTGCGCCGTGCCCCGCCTCTACGAGAAGGCCTACGCCATGATCCAGGCCAAGGTCGCCCAGGCTCCTCGCCTGCGCCGCGCCCTGTTCGGCTGGGCCACCCGGGTGGGCAAGCAGATGGTCGCCACCCGTCAGGCGGGCAAGTCCGCCTCTCCCCTGCTCTATGGCCAGCTCTGGCTTGCCGAGAGCCTGGTGTTTCGCAAGCTGCGCGCCCGTTTCGGCGGTCGCACCCGCTTCCTGCCGGTGGCGGGCGCCCGTCTCGCGGACGAGGTGAATCTCTTCTTCCAGGCCATGGGGCTCAACCTCAAGTACGGCTACGGCATGACCGAGACCACCGCCACCGTCTGCTGCTATGAAGACACCCAGTTCAGGCTGGGCTCCATCGGCACGGCGCTAAACGGCATCGAGGTGAAACTCGGCGAGAACAACGAACTGCTGGTGCGCGCCCCCACCGTGATGCGTGGCTACTACAACAAGCCGGAGGCCACCGCCGAGGTGATGACCGAGGATGGCTTCCTGCGCACCGGCGATGCAGGCGAGCTGGATGACGAGGGCAACATCTACTTCACCGAGCGCTTGAAGGAGCTGATGAAGACCTCCAACGGCAAGTACGTGGCGCCGCAACTGGTCGAGGGGACCCTCGGCAAGGATCGCTTCATCGAGCAGATTGCCATCGTCGCCGATGCCCGCCACTTCGTGTCGGCGCTCATCGTGCCCTGCTTCGAGTCCCTGGAGGAGTACGCCCGCTCCATCAACCTGCAGTACCAGTGCAAGACCGAGCTGCTGCGCCACTCCCGGGTGATGGAGTTCTTCGAGGCCCGCATTCAGGATCTGCAAAAGGAGCTGGCCAAGTTCGAGCAGGTGAAGAAGTTCACCCTGCTGCCGAGCGCCTTCTCCATGGAGCTCGGGGAGATCACCCCCACCATGAAGCTGCGCCGCAAGATCATCGAGGCCAAGTACCAGCGCGAGATAGAAGCCATGTACAGCCACGTCTGATCGACGGGCCTGATATGAAAAAGCCGCTCATAGAGCGGCTTTTTGCTGGGCGTCTCTCCCTTATGGCAGCTTGACCAGGGGTTGCTCGCGCAGCTCGGTGGCCCGACCGCCCTGGATCTTCTCCACCTGGGCCAGGGCCTGCTTCACCTCGTCGGCATTTTGCAGCAGGCGATAGGTCAGATCGAAGGTCTTGGTCTCCCCCGGCTGGATCTTGGGGACCAGCCCGAGCGGGCGCTGGTACTTGGTGCTGTAGGCATAGCTGGTACCGGGTTCGATGCCGGTCACATAGCCCTGGGCCCGGGTGTCGGTGTTCTTCCACAGGGTCAGCACCGGCAGCTGTCGGGTGTTGTAGCCCACCGCCACTCCGGCGTTGCCGGCCCGGTTGTTCAGCACTGCCAGGGTATTGCCGTCGGCGTCGCTGTAGGGCACCAGGTTGAACACCATCTCGTCGAAGCCCTTGGTGGGCCCCAGATAGGTTTGCCAACCCTTGAGTCCGGCCTTGGCGTAGTCATTGAACGGGGAGATCTGCTTCACCGGCGTGCTCACCCTGGCTCCCTCCTCCAGAATGGGGGCCCCGAAGTTGCCGTGATAGATGATCTGGTACTCGTTCTCGTAGTCCGCGTGGTTGGTCAGCTTGTCCTGCAGGGCAAACTCCGCCTGACCGGGCACCACGCTGAGCTGGGTCCAGGTGACCAGTTCGCTCATCTTGAAGGTGCGCTCGTCCACCCGGCCCAGCACGTGGATGGCATAGGGCGGCTCGTCGTCCACGGTCACGCTGACCACGGAGGCGGGAATGTTCTGCACCCGGCCATGGAGGCTCTTGAGGCGGCCGTCGTCATCCACCCCAGGATGACCCGTCCACTCGTAGCCGCAGCGCACCAGCATCTCGTTGAAGCCGTCGAGCCAGCCGAGGCCCCCACGGCTCTCGAGATCGATGAAGGCGGGATTGACCACCTCCTTGACCGGTGAATCCCAGCCGAGGCGCAGATCCGCCGCCTTGACCTCCTTGATCCCCATGCCGCGGGTCGGCACCAGGGTGATCTTCATGACGCCGTTGTCGACGATGAGCAGATCCACCCCTTCCTGGCGGCCGCCGTGCAGGCGTTTCTTCTCGATGGTGAAGGGAACCGGGCTCTTGATGCCGAGCTTCTCGCTGGTGATCTTCCAGTCCCCCACATCCAGCCCTTGCTGGGAGTCGGTCAGCAGAAATTCGGCGGCGTGACCCGCGGTGGCGCCCAGGGCGAGCAGCACGGCAATGGAGAGTTTCTTCAACATGGATTTATCCTCGTGTCTCTTGTTTTTGTGAAAGCTGAATCGTTTCAGTGATCGAAAACTAGGCGTCTGACGCCCCGGACTCAAGAGACAAACGGAGGAAATGTGAGCCGATTGACAATAAAAACGGCTTCAGCCCTGCTGAAATGAAGGCTGACTCACAGTTATGAAAGGAGGAAAAAACAGGCGGGGCGCCGAGAGGGTCACCCCGCCCGCATCACATCAGGCAAGGGCCAGCGTCACCGCGGCTTCGGCGTGGATGGCGGTGGTGTCATAAAGAGGCACGGCGGCCTGGCACGCCCCCACCAGCAGGGCGATCTCGGTGCAACCCAGGATCACCGCCTGGGCACCGGCCTGTGCCAGATCGGCGATGATGGCCAGATACTCGGCCTGAGACGACTCGCGAATGTCGCCGAGGCAGAGTTCGTCATAGATGATGCGGTGCACCCGCTCCCGTGCAGCGTCATCAGGCACCAGCACCTCCAGCCCGAAGCGCTCCTGGAGCCGCCCCTTGTAGAAATCCTGCTCCATGGTGAAGCGGGTGCCGAGCAATCCTACCCGGGTCACCCCGTCGGCCTGGAGGCGATGGGCCGTGGCATCGGCGATGTGGAGCAGGGGAATGTCGATGGCGGCCTCGATCTCCGGCGCCACCTTGTGCATGGTGTTGGTCCCGATCAGCAGGAAATCGGCGCCACCGGCCTGAATGGCCCTGGCCTCGGCCGCCAGCAGACGGGCGGTGGCGGGCCAGTCACCGGCGTGCTGCAACCGCTCTATCCCGGCAAAATCCACGCTGCTCAGCAGCACCCGCGCCGAGTGCAGACCGCCGAGCCGCTCGCGTACTCCCCGGTTGAGGGCCTGGTAATAGCTGACGGTGGACTCCCAGCTCATGCCACCCAGCAGACCGATACATTTCATGGGATCTCCTTATGTCACCCGATGGTGCAAACCAATGCCGCAATCCCTCAGGGGGCGCGTTTGATCGCACCGCCCCGGCAATAAAAAAGGCCCCGAAGGGCCAACAAGACAGCCGGTAAAGGCTCAGGCCGAGGCCTAAACCCAGATCATCAGCACGCAGGCCGCCGTGGCGAGCCCCATGCCCAGATTGAAACGACGCCAGCCGGTGGCGGTGCGGATGAGGCGGCGCACCTGGGCACCGAACAGCACCCAGAAGGCACCGGTATAGAGGCCGGTCACGAAGAAAATGCCGAGCACCCAGCCCGCGGACGGCCAGTAAGCCTCCCCCGCCAGGGTGAAGCCGCTGATGGCGGAGAGCGCCATCATCCAGGCCTTGGGGTTGAGCAGTTGCAGCATGGCCCCCTGATGGGCCGGGATGAGCGGCCGGTTCCCCTCCGCCGGGCCACTGGCGTTGGCCACCTTCCAGGCCAGCCAGAGCAGGTAGGCCGACCCCACCAGCTTGAGGCCGTCGTGCAGCAGGGGCAGACGCTCGAACACCACCCCGAGCCCCAGGGCCGTGGCCAGGATCATCAGGTTGATGCCCCCCACCACCCCCACCAGCAGAGGCACGGAGCGGCGAAACCCCTGGGCGGCCCCGGCACTGGTGAGCAGCATGTTGTTGGGGCCCGGCGTGCCACAGGTGATAAGGGCAAAGCCCGCCAGGGGGAGCAACCAGTTCAGATCCATCTCAACCTCGTTCAGATACGGCAAGCCTCCTAATATGCAGAGCCGACGCCCTGACGACAAGGTCAGCAATGCATTTTCTTTGCATGAATAATCAAGGTGCTGTTAATACCAGAGCATCACCACGCACAGGGCTGTCAAGGCACCCAGGCTGCCGTTGAGACGACGCCACCCCTTGTCCGAGTTGATCCAGCGGCTGAGCTGATGGCCAAACATCACCCAGGCGAAGCAGACCGGGAACCCCGCCATGGGGAAGACACTCATGATGCCCCACATGCTCGGCCAGTAGTCGCTCCCCGGCAGGCTGAACAGACTGATGGCCGAGATCCCCATCATCCACGCCTTGGGATTGAGGAACTGGAAGCCCAGCCCTTCAAGCAGGGTCAAGGGCCGGGCACGGCTGGCGGGATCTCCGGGGGCGCCTGCCACCGCGATGCGCCACGCCAGCCACAGCAGGTAAAGGCTGCCCAGCACCTGCAGGCTCAGCTTGAGCAGGGGCCAGCGCTCGAACAGCGGATAGAAGCCGAGCGCCAGCACCAGTTGCAACACAGGCTGGCCCACCGCCACCCCGATGAGATGGGGCAGGGTGCGCCGCACGCCGAAGTTGGCGCCGGACGCCGTCAACATCAGGTTGTTCGGCCCGGGCGTGCCGCAGGTGAGCAGGGCGAAGCCAAACAGGGTGGCATACCATTCGATGGTCATGGGGAGACTCCTTTCTCGCCACATTGTACCGATACAATGTGTGCTTGTTGGTTGTGTATAGGCTGATAATCACGCTATATTGCGGACAATATTGGATCAATGGATTTATTGTCACCATGACAATCTGGACGCCCGACCTCACCCCTTTCGAGGGGCCCCTCTACCTCAAACTGGTCAAGGCCATCGAGCAGGCCATCTCCACAGGCATCCTCTCACCCGAGACCCGGCTGCCGACCCACAGGGCCCTGGCAGACAAGCTGGGGGTCACCGTGGGCACCGTCACCCGCGCCTACACCGAGGCGGAGCGACGGGGCCTGCTGGCAGCCCGGGTCGGGCACGGCACCTGGGTCAGGGGAGCGGCGGATCCCGCCAACGAATGGGTGATCCGCAATGAAGACAGCCAGCGCATCGAGCTGTGGCAGAACCTCCCGGTCCAGCTGGACAGGGGCGCCATCATCAGGCCCCTGCTCACCGAGCTGGCGCAGGGGGATCTCAACGGCCTGCTCGGCTATGACAAGGAGGCGGGACGCCCCGCACAGCGCCAGCTGTTCGTCGACTGGCTCGCCGAGCAAGGCATCACGGCGAGCGAAGATCGCCTGCTGTTCAGCCATGGTGCCCAGCACGGCATCATGCTGGCCCTGCTGGCCACCGGCTGCGTGGGAGAGACCCTGTTTTGCGAGGGACTGAGCTACCCCGGCATGCTGGGCAATGCACGCCAGCTCAAGAATCAGGTGGTGGGACTGGCGATGGATGAGGAGGGACTGCTGCCAGAGGCGCTGGATGCCGCGTGCCGTACCCGCCGGGCCAAGCTGCTCTACCTCACCCCCACCCTGCAAAACCCCACCACGGCCACCATGAGCCTGGCGCGACGCGACGCCATCGTCGCCATCGCCCGTCGCCACGATCTGCTGATCGTCGAGGATGACGTCAACGGCCTGCTGCCCGAAAGTGCGCTCCCTCCCCTGGTCAACCTGGCACCGGAGCGGGTCATCTACCTCGGCAGTCTCGCCAAGATCGCCTGCGGCGGCCTGCGGGTCGGCTTCGTGTTGTCCCCTCCCGCCCTTCGCAACGGCTTCGCCCAGGCGATGCGGCTGTCGAGCTGGATGGTGAGTCCGCTGCTCATCGAGCTGGCCTGCAAGCTGGTGAGCCAGCGCCAGATCATGCCGCTCATCGAACACCAGCGAAAAATCCTGGCGCGCCGGGGTGAGCTCCTGCGCCACCTGTTGCCGGGAGCGCGCTGGCAGGCGGGGTCCATGCACGCCTGGCTGCCGCTGCCCGAGCCCTGGCGCAGCCAGGAGTTTGCGGAGGCCGCCAACGCCCTTGACGTGGGGGTCGCCAGCGGAGAACACTTCGCCGCCGGCCAGTTTGCCGCCCCGCAGGGAGTACGCCTCAGCCTGAGCCAGCCCGCCACCGACGCCCGCGTCGCCGAAGGGCTGGAGCGCCTCGCCGGGCTGCTGAGGGGCACGCCGCCCACCAATCCCCTGCTATAGTCATTGACCCTGGCACCCGAGGAGCCTTCATGTCTGCCGTCCGTCCCGCCCTGCTGATCGCGACCCTGCTGCTGGGAGGCTGCGCCTCCCCGGCCCATCAACAGCTTGGCGCCGCCCTGAGCGGACTGGAGGGGGAGCTGACGCGGCTGGAGGAGGAGTTGGCAGCCATGAACGGCCTTCACTATCAAAAAGCCATCGACGCCCCGGTGGCGCTGCGCCGCTATCTCAAGGCCCCCGCACCGACGGCAGAGGGGCTGGTGCCCGTGCAGAGCCGACTGCAAGATGGCCCTCTGCTGCGCTACGACTACCGGCTGCCCGCCGGAATGACGCAGCTGCCCACCGACAACCCCTGCCTGCGCTACGAGTTCGAGCTGCGCCGCCTCGGGCGCCTGGGCCAGCTCGAGCTCGCCTGGCAGGGAAAGGCGGGAGCCGGGGAGCTGCGTGTCCCCCAGCGGGACTGCCCCTTCTCGGCCAGGGGGCACGGCCTTCAGTGATGCTATCTTTGCCCCGCCCAAGGCCGGCACTGAGCCATCCCTGACCCAGGTGGGGTATTGACCCCCTCTGGCTCTCGCGGGAGAGTGGAGGCTAACTTTGAATCCAACCTCGCCACCCCCGACCGGCGAAGGAGCGTCAAAGATGCAGATCCTCCTCATCGAAGACGATGCCATGATGGGCTCGACCCTCACCCAGGGACTGAGTGATCTGGGGCTGCCCCCCACCGAGCTGTTCCACTGCAAAGAGATTGCAAGCCTGCCCGCCCTGCTGCGCCAGCACGCCTTCGATGCCATTCTTTGCCGCCAGTATCACCACCAGGCCCACGAGGGAGTCAGGCTGCTGCATGAAGCACACCACCTGGGCCTGCTCGCGCCCGGCTGCGTGCTCCTGCTGCTGGAGCAGGACGAGGACACCGGCCAGTTCCCCCCCTCCGACCTCTATTTCGCCCTGCGTCTGGCCGTGCCCTTCACCACGGAGCAGCTGGCGCACAGCCTGCAAGCGCTGCTGGCACTGACCACGGTGACCCGCCCCCTGGCCACCCCCATGGCGCTCAGGGAGTGGCGCAGCGCCTGCGCCCAGTGCGAGGATCTGCTTTACCGGCACGCCAGTCACAAGGGGCTGGAAGCACAGATGGACAGGGTAAAGGGCTACATGCTGCTGCAAGCCGGGGAACGGGTGCAGGCCGCCCAGCACTACGCCATCTGCACCACGGAGTACGATGCCTGGTGGCCACGCCAGGGGCTGAACCAGGCCCTGCTCGGGCTGAACCGGGTGGAGAGTGCCCACAAGGATCTGGCCCGCAACCGGGAGCGACTGCCCCCCGTCATCCATCAGGCGCTGGTTCTCGCCTGCCAACTGCACGAGGCGCAGTGGGATCCTGCCTGGGAAACCTTGTCAGGCTTGCTGCAACGCTGCCCCTGGCAGCCGCAGTGGCGCCAGGTGGCCATTTTGCTGGCCTTGCTGCGAAGGGATGAAGGTCAGGTGCTGGCGCAGGCCAGCGATTTCATCCTGCGCTACTTCCCCAAACAGACGTTTCGCCACTCCGTCGAACGCTGCCTGCTGGATGCGACCCTGGCGGTGCTCTGGCATCCACCGGGAGAGGCCAGAGTTCATGAGCTGCAGCAGGCCCTGGAGGAGCTCGGCCAGCAGGCCGTGACCCTGCGGGCCCACGAGGAGGGGCTGCTGCGCGCCCTGATGCTGGGTCTGGATTATCGATTCGATGACGCCTTGATGCTGCTGGCCAAGCACCCGCCGGAGGCAGCGCGGGACAATCACCTCAACCAGTTGCTCGGAGTGGCCGTCAGCCAGTTCTGCGGGCTTCCCCACCATGCCCAGCGTTATCTGGCCCAGCTCGGCCAGTATCAGGGACCGGTGGCACAGACCCCGCTGCTGCAGGGGCTCATTTTGCAGGTGGTCGACGATCTGGCGCGGCAACTGGCGCAGCGGGAGCAGCAGCTGACCCAGCTGCGCGAGGAGCGGCAACGGGCCATGACCACGGGTCAGCTCCAGCTCGCCGTGCAGAGCGCACTGACCCTGCAGGAGCGATTCCCGGCCCAGGCGGGGGATGCCTGGCAACTGCTGGTATTGCTGACCCAGTGCTGGCCCGCTGGCATGGCGGCCCCGGCGGTGGCCCGCCTGGTGGACAGGCTGGAGCAGCGTCTCAACCACAGTGCCGCCTTCCTGGAACACCATGGGAACGCCTATCGGGAGACCCTGCAACAGGTGAGATCCCACCTGGCCCCCAAACTGCCGCCCCTCGGTCCCCATCAGGGCCTATAGCCATCCAGGGCGGTGCATGCCGCCCTGGCAGGTGTGTTACAACAAGCCCCGCACCAGGATCCCCGCGATCAGCAGGGGGGCGACCAGCCGCCAGCACCAGAGCAGCGCACCACGCATCAGCGGCGAGAGATCCGCAGGCACAATACTGTCCCCCAGCTTCCAGCCAAGCAGCAGGGTCAGCACCAGACCGAACAGGGGCATCATCAGGTTGGAGGTGAGGTAATCCAGCAGATCGAACAGGGTCTTGCCAAACAGGGTGTACTCCGCCCAGGGCCCGAACGACAGACTGACCGGAATGCCGCAGGCCATGATGAGCAGGGTCAGCACCCGGCAGGCATTGCGGCGCGACCAGCCCCACTCCTCGGTGGTGAAGCGCACCAGGTGCTCCAGCATGGAGATGGAGGAGGAGAGCGCCGCCACCAGCAGCAGCAGGAAGAAGATCACCGCCAGCCCCTGACCGAACGGCAGGTGGTTGAACACCGCCGGCATGGTCATGAAGGTGAGGCCGGGGCCGGCGGCAGGATCGATGCCGGTGGAGGCCAGCACCGGGAAGATCATCAGCCCCGCCAGCACCGAGATGCAGCTCGCCAGGGTGACCACCCAGACCCCGGAGCGCAGCGCCCCGTCACTGCTCGGCAGGTAGGCGCCATAGGTGGTGTGTACCCCGAGGCCAATGGAGAGGGAGAAGAACGCCAGCCCCAGGGCGTCGAGCACCCCCTGCCCCGTCAGGTGGGAAAAGTCGGGCATCAGGAACTGGCGTACCCCGGCCATAGCCCCCGGCATGGAGAGCCCGGTCACCACCAGGAGCAGCATCATCACGAACAGGGCCGGCATCATCCAGCGCAGCGCCCGCTCCACCCCTTGTTGCAGCCCTCCCTGCACGAACCACCAGGTGAGCCCGGCGAAGACGAGATGGGTGAGGGCCGGCCAGAGGGGATCGCTCACATAACCGGTAAAGAGTGCGGTGAGGGTGCTCGCCTCACTCAGGTTGAGCTCGCCGCCCACGGCCAGGGCCGCATAGCCCACGGTCCAGCCCCCCACCACGCTGTAGAAGCTGTAGATGAAGAAGCCACACAGGATCCCCATGTAACCCATCCAGCGCCAGTTCGGCCCCACCAGCTTGTGGAAGGCGCCGAGCACGCCGCGCTGGCTGCGGCTGCCGAGCAGGGTCTCCCCCACCAGCACCGCGACCCCCAGGGTGAAGCTGAAGAGCAGGAACACCAGCAGGAAGGCACCGCCCCCGTTGGTGGCTGTCACATAGGGAAACTTCCAGATGGCGCCAAGGCCGATCGCCGAGCCGGCGGCCGCCAGCACATGACCAATACGGGAAGACCACTGAACCTGGCTCATACAACCTCCGGGCAAGACAACATCAGTTCGATACTCCATGGCTAGACGCGGTGTGCGCCGCAACAAAAAAGGCCGCCTGAGGGCGCAATGCTGTTCACTTAAGCGGAGCCGCATTGCGATTTACCGGAAAACGGGTCTTTGATATCTTCACCGCCCT